>CAYUCH010000024.1:0-38926 GCA_964443295.1 uncultured Desulfobulbia bacterium
CGCCGGCGAGCTGCCAATCCACCAATATCGGGTGCTTAAAGAGCTACCAATTGGAGGCAAACGGAAACGAGTTACCCCCTGAGGGCCGGCCCTGGAATCAAATGAGCCCAGCTTCCAATGGTAAGATGAGCACCCTCTTGAGGAACGAGAACAAGGAAATAGACAGGAAAGACAGCAGAAAGCACTACAGTGGCAAAACCGGAATTTGCCCAGTCATACATGCACCAGCCGAACCAGCCAGCATGTTTTTGGTCTCTAGACATGGCTTTCAATATAATTCATATTTGGCCAACACACCGTCCAACCCTCCGGTTTTGAGCGGTTTCTTGGATGCCGGCTTAAGGCCAACAGATTTTAAGAGTTCCCGTTTTCCCAAATAGAGAAAAGCTGTTGAGCCTGTACATCGTCGTTTCAGGAAATCCCCGAATTCCTTGACGAGCATGGCGGCTTCTTCTTCCTGTCCCAGTCGTACACCATATGGTGGATTGCAAATAATGAGGTGGTCTTTGAGCTCAGGAATCTCTTGAAACGGCTTGTTAAACATTTCGATCATATTACCACTTGGTAATTGATTTATGTTTTTCTTGGCTCCGCTGATGGCCTTTTTGGCCTTGTCGCTGCCGGAAATAAGGTCTTTCGGTAATTCAATAATATTTCCATTGATCTGCTTTTTTGTTTCCTTCCACAGACGGGCCTCAAAATCCGGCAGTTTTTCAAAACCAAAACGTGATCGGAAAAAGCTTGCCGGAATGTGGCAATATTTCAACAAAGCTTCAGCAAGCAGTGTACCGGACCCACAAAATGGATCATAGAGCTTTTGCGTGCCATCCCAGCCGGATAGCTGGATGATTGCTGCTGCAAGTGTTTCCTGCATGGGCGCTTCTACGGTTTCCTGGCGATAACCACGACGATGCAGAGCGCCACCTGATACATCCAGACTGATGGTGGCCTTATTCTTTTCTACCCGCAGGTGTAGAAGTATGTCGGGTTCACGACTATCCACATTGGGACGTTTGCCTGTTTTATCTCTGAATTGGTCAACTATGGCGTCTTTTACGACCAGGGAAGCATGCCGGGAGTGGGAAATTTTACTGTTGGCAACACTGGCAAAAACGGCAAATGTGTCCTGTAATGAAAAGAGGTCTGACCAGTTTATATTGCCGGTGGTTTTGTATAGATATTTATTACTATGACAATCGAAAGTGATAAGAGGGGCGAGTATTCGGGCGCAAAGTTTAGTGGAATAAGTTATCCGGTAGAGCGCTTTGTTGTCTGCCTTAAACGAGATACCCCTATAGGCAGTTTTTACATCTTTAGCACCAAGGGAGACAAGTTCTTCGGCACCCAACTCCTCAAGTCCATCGCCTATCTGGGCAAAAAAATATCTGTTTTTTTGGTAAGCAAACATAGTGGTAATGGAGAGTATCGTGCCCATCCTTTAATTCTCTATGAATAATCTTGTTCTCTTTACGCGATGTGGAACTAAAAAACCAGGAAAATGCTGGACGTCATATTCGTGAGGAAGTACTTTTTACGTATGCTTACTTTAATTGTACTTGCCCTTTCTGTTCTTGTTGGTGTTGTAACCTTTGTTGTTTTGGTTAAGAAAGATAACGACTTTTGCACACCTTGAGTACTGACTTATGGTTCCCTCGGTGCAGGGGCACTTGTATATTATTTTCTCACCAAGTTAATCAATCATTTCCAATAAAAGAAATGATATAGCGCAGTAACCTGTTTCACAGGTAGAGGGAATTGGAGACTATTAACCTGGAAGAACGAGTTCCTTCCCGTCTGACAGGAGGATGAAATAGACATTTTCCAGGCCTTTTGTAAATTTGAGTGTTTTGGCCAAGTCACTTTTTTCAGAAAGGCCGCGATCAATGATGATCATATCGGGTTTTTCTTCCAAGGCTTTTTCAATGGCCTCCTGGCCTGATTTTGCCTCCATCACTGAATAACCTTTTGTTTGCAAAACCCCTGATATAGAATCTATCATTGCTTCATCTTCATCCACAACCAAGATTTTCTTTCTAGATATACCTCGGGTCACCAGGTAATCAATCTCATTAAGCAATTCTCCCATGTTGACGGGTTTTTGAAAATAACTGTCAACGCCAAGGCGAAAACCCCGCTCTTGATCTTCCAAGATTGAAAGGATGACAATGGGAATACGGGCTGTGAAGGTGTTGTTTTTCAATACTGAGGCGACATCATAGCCACTTAATTCCGGCATCATAATGTCTAATAAAATGAGGTCTGGGAAATATTCTGTGGCTTTGGCAATAGCCTCCTTACCATCAGCTGCTTCACACACCTGATACCCGGCTCCTTCCAATTCTTGTTTCAGGAAATCCCGGATGTTTTCTTCATCATCCACCACCAGAATTTTTTTCGGCCCTGGTCTTCCCTGCATATCGAAAGGGCCTGCATGCTCTTCAACTTTACGAACCAGATCTTTAGGGTCAATGGGAAATGGTGAGGCTACTCTTTCCTTTTTGCTTACAGGTAAAGAAAAGGAAAATGTGCTTCCTTCACCCAACTCACTTTCAACCCAGATCTCACCACCGTGATGTTCCACAATTTGCTTGGATATCGAAAGCCCGAGTCCGGTCCCTTTGGGGCGGTCCGTCAGGGTGTCTCCGATTTGCTTGAAGCGTTTGAAGATTTGGCCCTGATTTTCTTCTGCTATGCCGATGCCGGTATCTTTGATACTTATGACTACTTTATTGCCCGTTCGCATGGCGCTGCAGACTATTTCACCTTTTTCAGTGAATTTTGCGCCATTAGAAATAAGGTTGATGATTACCTGAATAATTCTATCTTTATCTCCAGTCACTGCTGGCAGATTTTCCTCCGACTTGCTTGTAACGGTAATATTAGTGTCAGGTGGAAAAAGAGCCTGAGTAGAACTAATGGACTGAGCAATAATTTCAGGAATAGATAATTCTTCTTCTTTCCATTCAACTTTTCCTGCTTCCAGTTTGGCAATATCAAGAACGTCATTAATCAATGCCGTCAGGCGCTCTCCTTCGGTAATAATAACAGCGATGTTGTCCTCAATTTGACGAACAGCTTTTTGGACTTTTTTGTCTTCACTGGCAATGAGAGGTGCAATTTGCCCTAAGAATTTTTTCTGGATGATCATGGTGAAACCAAGAACTGAGGTCAATGGAGTTCTCAGCTCATGGGAAACAGTCGAAAGAAATTCAGATTTCATTTTGCCCATTTCTGCTAATTTTACATTGGCTTCCAAGAGTTCATCATGGGCAATACGAAGCTCTTCTTCCACGATAATTCGGTCGGTAATATCAAAAGAGATTTGTAGAATGGAATTTATTTTACCATCGGCATCGGTTAAAGGATCACCGTTTGCGACAAAGTAAATATAGGAGTCATCTTTAGTGCGAAAACGATATTCGCAGTTACGGAAGCGTCTTCCCTGGGTGTGGGCCATTGTCCAATGACCTTGCACCCGTTTACGGTCAGCTGGATGAACATATTCGAGGAACTGTGCGCCGAGAAGTTCTTCCACCTTGAATCCGATGCTCCGGGCAAAGATAGTGTTTACAAAAGTAATGGTGCCATCGGTGCTTAACTGCACGACGAATTCGTGCATGGTTTCAACTAGGTCTCGATACAGTTTTTCTGAGGCTGCCAGAGCATCGGCAGCCTTTTTTCGCTCAGTGATATCAACATGCTCTTCAAGAATACCAAGCATTTTTCCATCAGCATCATAATAAGGATGCACGCTTACATCGCAGGGGATTTGAGTGCCATCCTCTTTACGTTGAAGTAGGTCAAGGAGGGCAAAATGCTCTTCTTTATTTTTTATTCTCACCAATGGGCAGCCATCGGTGTCGCACAATTCATTTTGAAAAATGTGGTAGCATTTTTTTGAGTAGATGTCCTTTTCTGCATAACCGGTCATCTCAAGAAAACGTTGGTTGACTCGGAAGATGGTGTGGTCAAAATCAATGAGGCAGACAGCTTCTGAGACGCTGTTAAAGATTTGATTTAATTCGGTAAAAGCTGCCTTTGTGTAATTCTGAGCTATTTTCCGTCGTGAGACTTCTTCTAAAAGCAAATTGCGTGAAACTGTCGTTTTTTGCAACTTTTCGGTCATTGAGTTGAATGAAGCGGCAAGGGTGCCGATTTCATCCTTGGTCGTAATGTCCAGTCGTTTTTCAAAATCACCGCCTGCAACAAATGACAAGGTTTCTGAAATGGCTGCCAAGGGTTTTGCCACAAGGATTTCAAAGGCAACAAAGAGAATGAGCGCCAGTAATAAAATGGTACAGATAAAGAGAATAACAACCTTACGTAAAAGCTCGGAGACCGCTTTATCTGTTTCAAGCTCTGCTGTTGCAATGAGTTCATTGAGGCGAACTCGACTACTGGTTTCAGCTGCTTTGATCTTGTCTTTTGAGAGCCAGATTCGAACCGTGCCATATATAACGTCGTATTCATCAACGCAATTCTTTTCCAGTTTGAGGAAATCTTTCCCCTCAAGTACATTTTCGTCAATCAACGTTAATGGGCTGTCGGTGATGTCATAAATTGCCGTGTAAATGACTTCTTCATCCTTGGATATCTCATGGACAAAATCTTCAAGCGCCAGAAAATCTTGTGTCTTAATGGCATGGGGGGCCAAGGTGGCAATGAAGTTGATAAATCCTTCACCTTTTGATTGTAGATTTTGCAGGAGAACCTTGGTTTTGTCTTGGCTTTCTGCAGTGAAGGCTTCTTTGGTCCGTTGCAGTGACTCGGCCAGGGTCTGTTGTTCAACCCGTACCACAATGATTGCCGTGCCAACCATGACCACAATGATCAGAAAAGCAATAATTGAAATGAATTTAGCGCTGAGTTTAGTGGGGATAACAAGAGGGTTCATTAGATTGTTTAAATCAGGGAGTAGTTATTTCTGCATTGACATATGGGAAGCAGAATTTATCCACCGCTTCCTGCCCTGTTGGGCTCGCCAGATACTCTGTAAAAGCCTTTGCTTTACCGGTAGGTTTGCCTAATGTTACGAGATAGTAGGTAATGCCCACTGGATATCTACCGTTACTTAGTGATTCCTTGGTAGGCATTATACCGTCCAAAGCTATAGTCTTTACACTGGGAGAGATATCTGAAAAACTGCTGTAGGAAATGGTATTTTTAAATTTTTTCACATAATCGCTGGCAATTCGAGGTGAACGCATCAAACGAACATGGGGTGCAAAATTTTTATTTAAACCAATAATATACTCCTGAAATAACTTTGAAAATCCGCTTCCCAATTGAGGATTGAGGCGAAGGGGCCAGATGGGGCCTTGGGTTCCACCCAATTCTTGCCAATTTTGTATCTCTCCAAGATAAATTTTCTGTAGTGATTTCATGCTGATATCAGATATGGGATTGTCTGGGTGGACAATGATTACCCAGGTGTCTCGGGCAAAGGGCTTATATGAAATATCACTCAACTTATCTGCGATGAAAGGGAATTTTTTTGCTAATATTTCCGGGGTCTTACATGTGACTGCCAGGGGAATTTTTTTGTCCAGTAAAAGTTGCATACCAATTTTATTGCCAGTGGAACTGGATCGGACAGCAAAATCAAGCCCGGAGTTTTTTTCTTTGCTTAGATTGTTTAATAATATCGAGCCGGTTTTACATCCAGCAACTTGCAGCACTTGCTCAGCACCTTGAACAGAACTGCTGAATACCAGGAGAAGAGTGAGCAGTATTACGCCGGGAAAAAAATTATGGGCAAGCACAATCCCTTTCATAACTTCAAAATCCTTTTGGCCCTTTCCGCTACCTCATCAGGATTAAAGGGTTTAGTCATATAGATGTCGGCCCCCACTTCTTCACCCTTTAGTTTGTCTACTTCTTGCCCTTTAGCGGTGAGCATAATTATAAAGATTTCGGACAGTTTCAGCTTGTTCTTAATGGTGTCGCACACTTCAAAGCCATTCATTTTAGGCATCATAACATCAAGGAAGACAATATTTGGTTTGTCTTTTTGAATGATTTCCAATGCTTCTTGGCCATTATCCGAAGTAACGATATCTACACCCAATTCTTCCAAATCTTCCAGACTTTGCTCGAGAAGAAGGCGAATATGGGGTTCATCGTCGACAATGAGAATCATTGCCATAGAAATTCTCCTTTTAAAAATGAAAATATAACTACGTCAATTCAGGGTAGCATGAAAAAAAGGCGTCAACAACTGCAGGATCAAATTGCACCCCGGAATTCTTTTTTAACTCATTAACAGCTTCTGAGACACTGAGCCCTTTTTGATAGGGGCGCTCGGTTGTCATGGCGTCAAAAGAATCGGCGACTGCAATAATTCGTGCAATGATATTTATCTCATCTCCTTTTAAACCGTCTGGGTATCCTTGGCCATTATAAAATTCATGGTGGTATTTAACCCCGGGTATTATTCCATTGAGTTGTTTGATAAATTTAAGGATTTCTTCGCCATATACTGGATGCTTCTTGAGCAATTCATATTCTTCAATTGTCAGCTTTTCCTGTTTTAACAAGATATCGTCTCTGACTCCGATCTTACCAATATCATGCAGAATGGCGGACAGACGCAACTGCTCAATGTTTTCATTTGATAAGCCCATGGTTACCCCAATGGAAACACTATAATCCATTACCCGTTTGGTATGACCACCAGTATATGAATCTCTTTTTTCAATGGCCTCTGCCAGAGTCCTTACCGTTGTGAAGAATGTCTCTTTCAGATTTTCATATAATTGGGCATTTTCTATGGCGATACTACCCTGAAAGGCAATGGTGCTGGCAACTTTGAGGTCTTCTGCTGAGTATCGATTGGCTTTGTCTGTACTGATGTTTAGTACGCCAAAGGAGTCCCCTTTGGTTTTTAATGGGATACAAAGCAAAGATCTGGTTTTGTTTTTCCCCTCACGGTACCTTGAGTCACTCTTAACGTTATTAACAATCTCGGCCTTTCCTGTTGAAAAGACCAGCCCAGCGATGCCTTCACCGGGGCGAATATCTTTTTTGGGAGAATATTCATTGCCTAAGGCAGCAATGATATTGAGCGTGCCCAGTTTTTCATCAAAAAGCATCACCGACACATTGGTCGATTTGATTATGCGTCGGGTTTCTTCAATGAGCAGGTTGGCAACTTCACTGGTATTGAGGCAGGCGGCAATTCGTTCTGAACAATCGTAAAGTAAGGTGATTTCCTTATACTTATTGAGTGCTTCTTGACCAACAGCCCTTTTTTCCATTTCGCAGCGGCCAAGGCTGGTAACAAGATTCGCTAAAATGACATCGTTTTCTTTTCCAACCACCCAGCCTGCCAGTTGTCCATCAATAATAATAGGATGTTCATGATGGCCTGAACAGAGGGTTGTTCCAATAAGGATTTCACCAGTTTCATCTTTGATACAGGCCGTCTTACCCCTTGATTCAATGAGATCTTCAAGTGATGTGATGAAATCTTTCCGTTTAAAGAGTCGTTTGAGAGTGAGTTTTGCCATGTATCTATTTATCCGTGTCCGCTGCTATGTTCCTTTGGGATTTTCAGCGATTGGCTATAAATGAAATTATATCCATTTATAGTACCCCATTAGGATTGAAAATGGTTTTATAATTTTTAGGACTCATTTCAGTACCTCTTTACGCCCCTTGCGGTGCTCGAGGGGCATCAATGCCTCACCAGTGTGTATAACTTGTAATTTTCTAAGTAAGAATTTTTGGTTTACACAATTTCAGGTAAATTTGAACTATAGGCACTAATGAAATTTCATAAAAAATCCAATTTTCCTAAGTTATACAGGAGGAGAATGGCTTAATTCGTCCGGTAAGACTATTTCTCATGAATTGGAGGGTTAAAATAACCGAATTGCAAAAAGGGAAATAACGTTTTTAGGCGTTTGAGCCAATGCCGTATCCCCATTGGTTCAGTAGATGTGTTCTGTTGAACTGTTTCAAAATACCAGTCCGGATCCATATTAAGATTACGTAATTGCATAAAATCAGGCCGATGATTCTCGATCAGGCTGCATAAGGCGTCAAACTCTGAATGAGTATCTGTAAAACCGGGTAAAATGAAGTAATTCAGCGAGACATATTTCTCTCGTTTTTTCATGGCATCAATGGATGCTTTCACATCATCAAGGTCAAAATTATGGGGCCGATAATACCGTGTATGGCAATCCATCCTCGCACTGTTGAGACTGACACGCATTGAGTCCAGGCCTGCCTCTGCAAGTTTTGCCACTGCCTCCGGCAGGCTGGCATTTGTGTTGAGATTGATAGTGCCGGATGTGGTGGTCTTACGGATTTTTTTAATAGCTTTTTCAATGGTATCAGCTTGCAGAAGGGGCTCTCCTTCACAGCCCTGGCCAAAACTAACAATAGGGTGTTTGGCCTTGTTTAAATGAGGGATGGCAATTTCAGCAATTTCTTCGGCTTTGGGTGAAAAACGAATTCGCTCTTGGGTTGAGGGGCAACACCCGGAAGGCTGCAGTGAAATACACCCGACACAGCTTGCATTGCAAGCTGGAGAGGTAGGGAGAGGTGCCTCGAAACGATCCAGGAAATAATTTTTTGCCGCTGGACAGCCGTAAGTAAGGCTGCAAATTCCAAGATGTTGAATGAGCCTGTTTTTTGGGAACTTTTTAAGCCTTTTTTGGGTCCGACTATCTATTGTTTCTGGCTTGACGCCACTGAAATCCTGTCGGGTATCATTGTCACTTTTAAAGCCTGCCACCCAGAACCGTTCTTTGTACCAGCCAACTGCGGTATATGCAAAAAGGGGGAGGGGCTCGACGCTGTCATGGGCTTTTTCAAAGGCAGTACTCAGAATGGTTGTATGGGCCGGAGCCATGAAGGCAGCAACTGCCTGAAGGTTGTTTTTTTCTCCTTCGGAACCATCGGATAAAACAACCTGCTCACCAGTGTGAGGGTCAAATCCAACAGGATGTCTTTGGGGTAAAAGGAAGAGTTCACTGCTCGGCGGGAGGGGAATGAGGTCTTCAGGTTCAGGTTCTTTGATTAACGTACCAGAACGACCGGCCATTAAAAGGTCTGGGAAATCAAGGATTTCACCCTGAGCGTTGGCGTAGACAAGCCGTGGAATATCGTCAGGATGATGTGGTTTCTTTGCTGGCACCGCCTTAGACAGCCGGGATAGAATGGTTAATATTTTGGTCGTAGGGCGGAAAGGACCGATTCTACTGCCCGGTATACATCAAGATCATCGCCAAATACGTCATTGATTTTGCTGTGCTCAATCAGGTCTTCCACAATAAATTGCGTGAAAAAGAGACTGATGAAGTTTGGGTCAGGAACCAGGGTGCGAAGCGGAGCAATTTTAAACTGGATATCAAAATCCTCCATATCGCTCAGCTTTCTCAGATTGTCGGCAAATAGGGTGCGAATGGCCTCTTCGGAAGTGGTCTCAATAATGTGCTTGTCCAGCAGCCGTTGCACCAGTTTTGTTGCGATTTCGTCGGCATTTTTAAAAGCTGCGGAGAGTACCTGGTGGCGTTCTCGCTCTCGCTTCCGGTCGATGGCCTTGCTGGCTCTGTCATCTGCACCGTATGGGTTGTGCGCATGGTGGCCCATGGTTTTGCTCCCGATGGCTTCGGTTTGTAAAAATCCGTCAATTATGATGATATTATTGACATGATCCAATTAGCGACCCATTGTACAGGCTTGGGCAAATTCAGCTAGAGAAAACTTGCACCAAGTTAAAAAAATATCCAATCTTTCATTGGCTGTGAGTGAAATAGGATCGCTGCGGTATTCAAGTGAACTCAATTTCTGCGTTCTTTCTCCTTCTTACTTGCTTTCATGGAAAAAAATATGATACTAACCAATTCCTCATTGGTAGTCAGATAGATGATGACGAGATAAACAGGTCGCCACCGGCGGCATTTAATTTTTTAGAGGAGTATAGATAATGGATTCAAACACACAAAGCGAAACCAAAAGCCTCACTATATTATTGCCGGCAGGAAATCTGCCCAAGGAAATGCTCCAGGTTGTAAACCGGTTGACAGAAGAACTTAACCTGAGAGTATATCTGTCCACGCTCCAGAATATACGGGTCATGGGCATCCCAGCTGATCAAGAGGAAATGGTACGTAATGAATTTGCAGCCGTGGGTGCTGTTTTTAAGGGGCCAGGGAAGTTTCCTTATCCTAAAATCTGTATAGGCAAGCAGGATTGCAAACTTGGCTTGGTTGATACCGAACAACTATCTCAAAAGATATTGGACAAATTCGGTGACAGGACCAATGTAAAGCCAAAGTTCAAAATTGCCCTGGCCGGTTGCCCTGCTTCTTGCTCAGGAGCTCTTATCGCTGATATTGGCGTTATAGCTACCCGGGCTGGTTTTGATATGTATACTGGCGGCAAAGGTGGCCCGCATCCTAAAGTTGGCCGTCGTATAGTCAGGAAGGCTGATGAGGAAAAGGTTTTGGAGGTCATCGGGAAATTAGTTGATTTCCATGACCAGAAGACCAGCAAGAAGCAAAGGTTTTTTAAGTTGTTGGCTGATCCTGAATTTCCGTATCCCGAGGTGTAATACACACGGACAATTGATGGTATTCAGTCGGCCGCCTCCCTGAGCCACTGTTCGATTTCAGAACTGCTGGGATGGCGGCCGCTTGATTTTATTACATCATTAATGATCAGAGCTGGTGTGTTGACCACTCCATGACGCCAGATTTCATCCAGGTCGTGGATCTGTTCGATATCTGCCGCCATATTGAGTTTCTGCAGAATATCAAAAACCATGGCATTGATACGGTTACAACTGACGCACCCTGTTCCCAGGATGCGGATGGTCAGTCCTGTGGTGAGGTTCTCATCTTGCCCTGTCTCGCGTCGAAACGCACTGGCAATGGCATTCTTATAATTAGCCTCTGCCTCAAGGGGGATGTAGTTTTTACCGGCAATTTCTTTAAAAATAAACTTCACCGCCTCTTCTTCTGCCATTTTTTTCTGCAGGGCGGTGGCCAGGGCCTGATCAAGTCCCACCAGGCCAACCGTTGCCTGGCCGATTTTCAAATTTCGAGACAGGGTTATTTCAGTACTCATTCTATTTTCCCTTGAAGGGGACTGATTTTATTTTGCGTATGCCAGGGACAGAATAATTTTCACAAGTAACAAGAATATGTAATCACGTTGATCTGAAAGTAAAATTAAATCTGTCTCCCGGTTGGGTTTATTGAACTCTGAACCTGTTTTATACATTATAGGTGCTGGAAGAGATTTTGCCACCACTGCCGATCCAGTCGGTATGGAAGAACTCACCCCGCGGCTTGTCCAGCCGTTCATATGTATGGGCGCCAAAATAATCGCGTTGGGCTTGCAAGAGGTTGGCTGGAAGCCTGCCACTCCGGTAACCGTCAAAATAGGCTAGACCCGCAGAGATGGCTGGCATGGGAATGCCAAGTTCAACACTCTTGGTTACTATTTTGCGCCAGCCGGCTTGGGCCGTATGGATTGCATTCCGAAAGAATTCATCCAATAAGAGGTTTTCCAACCCGGGATTGACATCATAGGCCTCTTTGATGTTTCTTAAAAAAGCACTTCGAATAATACATCCTCCTCGCCACATGAGGGCAATGGAGCCATAGTTAAGTTGCCAGTTGTATTCTTTGGCAGCCTCTTTCAGGAGAAGGTATCCTTGGGCGTATGATATGATTTTAGCAGCGTAAAGCCCTTGATGGAGATAACCGATATATTCTTCGACATTGCCATCAAACTTGATGTCCGGGCCTACTAAAACATTGCTGGCTTTGAGTCGTTCGTCCTTCATGGAGGAAAGGCAGCGCGCAAAAACAGCCTCGCCAATGAGAGTCAGTGGAATACCTAAGTCGAGAGCATTGATGCCGGTCCATTTTCCGGTTCCCTTTTGGCCGGCGGTATCGAGGATTTTTTCCGCCAACGGGTCACCGTCATAATCTTGAAATCCAATAATATTTGCAGAAATTTCAATGAGATATGAGTCGAGCACTCCGGTGTTCCAGTCATTGAAAACGGCCTGCATTTTTTCGTAATCCAAACCGAGTCCACGGTGCATAAAGTCATAGGCCTCACAAATGAGCTGCATGTCACCGTATTCGATACCGTTGTGTACCATTTTGACATATTGCCCGGCACCGCCCTGGCCCACCCAATCACAACAGGGTACGCCGTCCACTTGGGCCGCGATGGTCTGGAAGATATTTTTGACATGGGGCCAGGCCTTGGGATTTCCACCGGGCATAATAGAGGGGCCGTTGCGAGCCCCTTCTTCTCCGCCTGAGATACCTGTGCCAATATAAAGGATACCTTTTTCAGCCAGCGATTTGGTGCGGCGTTCGGTATTGGTGAAGAGTTCATTGCCACCATCAATGATGATGTCGCCCTCATCAAGCAGGGGAACAAGCATGTCAATAAAGGAATCCACCACCGCGCCGGCCTTAACCATCATCATCACTCGGCGTGGTTTTTCAAGGTTGTCAACGAGCTCTTCCAGAGATTGGCAGCCCAGGATGCTTTTCCCCTGGGCCGGTCCGTCCACGAATTCGTCTACTTTTGAAGTCGTCCGATTGAATACAGCCACCCTGAATCCATGATCCGCCATGTTGAGAACCAGGTTTTGTCCCATGACTGCAAGGCCAATGAGGCCGATATTTGCTTTTTGCATGGTGTTACCCTCTGGAAATTAGAGTTGAAGGGGCCTTAATTGATCAATCTTTACAGGAGCAAGTGTCGTCTTCCGTACCACATGCCCGCCCTTTGAAATTGAAGAAAAATTTCAGCCCCTTCTGAACTTTCTCGGAGAATATCTTTTTCGAGAATAAAGATCCAGCCACCTTCTTGTTAATTTCACCCAGGGTGGGATACGGATGGATGGCGCCCGCCAGGGTGGATAGTTTTACCTTGCCGTTCATAACCGCAATCCATTCGGCCAGGAGATCTCCGGCATGGGGACCGAGGATCTGGATGCCAATGGGTTTTTCTTTTTCATCAAGAAGCATTTTTATTTTACCGACGGTCTCGCCTTCGGCCAGGCCACGGTCATTGGCGGCGAATTCTTCCGTCCAGATTCCATAATCAATTGCTGCCTCCTTGGCCGCCTTTTCATTCATGCCAATGCTGGCCAACTCAGGGTGGGTATAGGTGCACCAGGGCATATGGGTGTAGTCAACCTTACGGGGCAGATGGAAAATTGCATTGCTCACTACCACACCACCCTCATAACCGGCGGCATGGGTGAATTGGTAGCCGCCGATTACATCACCGGCTGCGTATATATGTTTGTGATTGGTTCGCAGTCGGGGACTTACCTTAATGCCTCTTCGGTCAAACTCGATATCGATTTCCTCAAGACCCATTCCCTCTGTGTTGGGAGACCGGCCAAGGGCAACCAGAATTTCTTCCGCCTGCAGAGTTACAGTTTCTCCCCCTGCTGTTTCAATAACCACTTCTCGCTGGCTTCCAAGGTCCTTGGTCCTGATTATTTTGCAACCAAGGTGGAAGACTACCCCCTCGTCTTCAAGGGGTGTCATAACTTGGTCGGCTAAATCCTTATCTTCTTTGCTGAGGATCTGCTGGCTGCGTTGCAGAACAGTGACCTTGGATCCCAAGCGGCAGAATGATTGGGCCATTTCTGTGGCAATGGGACCGGCACCCAAGACTATGAGGGACTTAGGAAGACGATCAAGATAGAAGATTTCTTTATTGGTCAAAAAGGGTGTCTGGTCCAATCCTTCAACAGGTGGAATGGCAGGAGAAGAACCCGTTGCCACCACCCATGTTTTGGCGGATATTATCTTGCCGTTCAGGTTGACAGAGTGTTCATCCACAAAGCGCGGATCGCCGAATTCCACTTTGACGCCCAGTTTGCAAAAGCGTTCCACGGAGTCATGTTTTTGGATAACACTGATCACAGAACGTATGCGGTCAGAGACGTTTTTGAAATCCACCGGGGGTACGGAAATTTCAGGCAGCCCGAAACGGGCGCTGTTCTGCATGAGATGATAAACATGGGCACTTTTGATCAATGTTTTACTGGGTACACAACCGAAATGAAGGCAGTCGCCCCCCAGCTCTTTTTCTTTTTCGATGAGCAGGGTTTTTGCACCAAGCTGGGAGGCGCCTGATGCGACGGTCAGCCCCGCTGCGCCACCGCCGAGAACGCCAATATCATAATCATATGATGGAGCCATTATTTTTCCTCCTCATTTGAACATTTGGTACAATTGAAACGCAATATTATTCTTAATCATTCTTGCCTATGAGCCTTCAGCAGTATCCTTGCCGGTTTTCTTTTTATAAAGAGCCAATAATTTTTTTACGGTAATGGGGAATAGACCAAGAATGATGAAGGACAGAAGAAGACCAGGAGAGAGAATGCCCTTTAATGAAGTGATTTGTCCCAGTTCCTTCCCTGCATTGACATAGACAATGGTGCCAGGGAACATGCCGATTTGGGAGACCCAAAAATAAGTGCGGAGCGGCATTTTTGTGAGCCCAAGAACTAGATTGATAACAAAGAAAGGGAAGATAGGAATCAAACGCAGGGTGAAAAGATAAAAGGCTCCTTCTCGATCAATTCCTTCATTAATGGCTTTTAATTTGTCACCGAATTTGTCCTGTACCCACTCACGCAATAAGAACCGCGATACAAAGCAGGCCAGGGTGGCGCCAATAGTACTGGCAAAAGAGATGACAATGGTGCCGGTGACAAGGCCGAACAGGGCGCCTCCTGCCAGGGTCATGATTACTGCTCCAGGTAATGACAGGGCGGTGACCAGAATATAGATGGCCATGTATACGGCAATGACCATCACTCGGTTCTCAAGGTAGAGGGTGTTTAATTTTTCTTGCGAGTCTTTTAAATATGTAAGGGTGAGATACTGGCCTAAATCAAAATAAAAGAACAGGCCGACGCAAATCAGGCCTGCTAGCACGATAAGAATTTTATTCACTAATTTGCTGTTCATGGCCTCTGGATCCAGTTTGTTGAGGTGAAGAATGCAGGATTTCCGAATGCATTAAGAATGTATGTTAACAATATGTATTCTACACATAACAGAAAACATGAGGGAAATTTTATTGAACAATTATTTTTGAGCTCTCTGGCGCTTTAAATCTTTCCGTCAAAACGGGCGTGGTACAGTTAAAATAGGCTCATCTGCTTGGGAGAGTTCTTTTTAGATTTTTTTATGTCCTGTTCAATTATGTGCAGGTGTTCTGTAGGGATTTCATCTATAAATTTGGACGGCTTTTGTTCCTTGCTTTCCCCAAATAATGTCCTGTTCTTGGCATTACTCAGAATGAGGATTTCTTCAGCCCGGGTGAGTCCCATATAGAAAATGCGGCGTTCTTCCTCAAGATCCACTTCCGGACCATCCAAACCACAGGGAAGAATACCTTCTTCAAGGCCGGGAAGAAAAACCACTGGAAATTCCAAGCCCTTGGCAGCATGGAGGGTCATCAGGGCCACTGCTTCTATATTTTCATCATACACGGTGCCGTTTTCATTTTTCTTTAAATGGCTGGCAAAGTCTTTGATGTTTTTTCCAAAAATTCCCGACATGGCAAGAAAACGTTGTGGACCATCTGCATCTCCCTTGATGCCAAATTTCGGCATGATTTCCAGGAAGGCTGTTTGCAGGTCTTTTTCTGTCACAAGGTCCTGAAACTCATTCATCGTGTCCTGCATGGAAAAACATTGTTGTAGGGCCTTGTCCGGTAGAGATATATCTTTGATGGCTGCAAAAAAATCAGTGCAGTCCGGGGGTAATTTATTTTCAAGGGTTTGTAGTGTTGTACTGCCAATTCCAGGTAAGCCACCGAGCAGAGAGAGAAAATCCGGCAGAACAGCCAGGCCAGCCACTGCCAGAGTAAAGTGGTAGAGTGCTTTCATTTCACCCAGTAAAAAATAGGGCTGTGCTCCCACTCGCTGAAATGGGATGCCTCGTTTCTCAAGGGCTTCTGCCAATGCATCGGCCTGTCGATTCAAACGATACAGCACTGCCACATCGGCAAAACTCTTATCAGAAGTTGTTGTACCGCCACGTCCTGAGTTAATGGAAAAATGGCTGATTCCACCTAAAATTTCTTCAATACGTTTTACCACAAATTCCGCTTCAGCCTTTTCCGTAGGAGCAGAGTAGAGTTCAAGATGCCCCTGTATCTGTGATTGTGGTTCAAGCTGGTCCCGGCTGTATCTCTTGTTATTGCTTATAACCGAGGCAGCTGACTCGAGGATTTCCGGTGCTGATCGATAATTATGGGTGAGGGAAAGGGTAGTGGTGTCAGGCCGTTGCCCATAATTAAAAAAGTAGAGAAGGTCGCTCCCTCGAAAACCGTATATAGCTTGATTGGGATCACCAATCGCAAAAACGTGGGCATCTATCCCAAGAAGCTGGACCATTTCATATTGCGCCTGATTCAGGTCCTGGAACTCATCCACAAAAAGATAATCTAAATGTTCGTGTACCGCTTCCAGGAGGTCGGCGTCAGCGTTGAGCCGGTGTACAAACAGAGGGATAATGCCCTCTATGTCAAGCCAGTCATGCATTTCCAGCTCATCCAGGTAGTAGGAGGTATCAGCGGAAGTGGGGCTCATCATGCCCGCTGGCTGGATGGCCTGATTATTCAGGTGTTCGGAAATAGCAGTGGCAACTTCCTTTCTCTCCTTGCTGGTTTTATCTGGGAAAAGTCGTCGCAGGATCATCTGTTGTTGGTCAGCACCAATGACCTTTGTTTCAGGATTTTCCCGGCGGATCCAGTGCAGGCAAAAATTATGGAAAGTTCCGATAAAAATAGTGTCGGCCCCGGGAACATTTTGATGCACTAATCGAGCCCTTATCTCATCGGCGGCTCGATTAGTAAAGGTAATCGCCGCTACGCGGGCTGGCTTTGCCTCGCCACTTGAGAGCAACCTGGCAAGGCGTGTCACCAGGGTGAAAGTCTTTCCAGTGCCGGGCCCGGCACTCACTAGGATATGAGGAGCCTGGCTGGCAACGGCTGCCTCCTGAGCGGAATTAGGGGTGGCAGGAGGTTTGGGTGTTTTTGGCGTAACTGGCTTCGGAAGAATTGGTTTGGGGGCAGGTTCTGCAGGTTTGACCTGTTTTTTAGCGCGTTTTACGGTGTCACCGCTGAAAAGACTTTTTTGACCGGCCAGGGTGTCCAGTTCGTTTTCTTCAAAAACCTTGATAACGCCAAACTCTCCATCGTAGCCAGCTTGGCGGATGACTTTATCGTTTCTGACCCTGTTGATGGATTCGCCAAGAATTGGGGAAAGCTGGTTGATATCTTCAAGGGGTGCTTTGAAAAAGAGGTTGAATTCAGAGCCAAAGCGGCTGATGGCCTTGCCATATTGGGCCATGACGCCTTTGGTATTGGGGCCGCGACCAAGTATTTCACCAATAAGCTCGTTTAAAGGAATAAGGCTGTGAAAATCGGAGTCATACTCCGGATACACTGGAGTTTCTCGGTCGGCAAGTTCCATGACCCGGTGGGTGACACCTATGGTTAAGCCTTTACCGCAGACCGGACATATTCCTTTGAGCTTTTTCGTCTCCTGGGGATCGAGAACGATACCGCATTTGCGATGACCGTCGTAATGATATTTACCTTCCTCGGGGTAGAACTCCACAGTACCCTTGAAACCGCCGAGTTCTGGTTTTTTCAAAGCCTCTCGCATGGCAAAAAAATCAAAACCGGTGTCAAAGAGGTTTGCCTCGCGGCCAAGCTTGGATGGTGAATGACAATCTGAATTAGAGATCAGGGTGAAGCGGTCCAGTGCTGATACCAGGCGATTCATCTCAGGATCGGAGGAAAGTCCTGTTTCCAGGGCAAATATATGCTCGGAAAGATCACCAAAACAATCTTCAATGGCATCAAATCCGGATTTTGACCCGAATAGGGAAAACCATGGAGTCCAGATATGGGCTGGAACCAGAAAGCATCCGGGTGCGTCTTCTAAGATTATTTCTAAAAGGTCCCGTGAGTCCAGACCAAGGATTGGTCGACCGTCGGATTCAATATTGCCGATACTTGCCAGGCGACGGTTTATTTTTTCAACCGCTGAGAAATTGGGAGCAAAGAGGATGTTGTGAATTTTTCGAACCTTGCCATGCTTTTTGTAAATACTGGAAATCTCGGCGGTGAGTGTGAATCGAACAGTAATGGCTTCCGGCTCCACTCCGGCAATGGCAGGGGGAACAGCCTCGTCCCTCAGGCGGAAGAATCCTGGCTCCGCCTCCCGAAGGTTTTCTTTCAGGTGTTGAAACCAGCCTGGATGAGTAAAATCGCCACTCCCCACCAGGTTGATACCCTTTACCCTGGCCCAAGCAAAAAGACCTGTCAAGGTGCTTAGTTTACTGGTAGCGCGGGAATAAGGTGAGTGAATATGGAGATCAGCAATATATTGCATTATTCATTCAAATGTATTTAGTGTGACCTAATCACGTATTTTTCAAAATATGGTTAATTATCAATAAATTATCATAGCTTTGTCATTCTAAAAGGTTTGCTCTCCTCTGTCACGGGATAATGGCTGAATTTTCTGGCCAGTTGAGCTTTCCGACGAGGAGCCGTTGGATTTAATCAAGTTCGAATTTGTCAGAGTAATTTTTGGCCAAGGATGGATTCTGCTCCTCCTTGACCAAGCGGAAGTGTCCAATATAGAGCTCATCCATTTCCGTGCCCATGAAGCAATGGAAGGCATCATCTGGGCTGCAAACGATGGGCTCCCCACGAACGTTAAATGATGTGTTAACCACCACGCCAACTCCGGTGAGTTCTTTAAATCGGCTGATCAATTGATGATAAAGGGGATTTGTCTCAGGGTGCACGGTTTGTACTCTGGCGGAATAATCCACATGGGTTATTGCCGGGAGCTTTGATTTTGGCACATTCAGTAAATCAATGCCGAATTTTTTTTGGTCTTCTTCAGACAATGGTATTCGATGTTTTTCAGCCACTGGAGATACCAACAGCATATATGGGCTGTGGTTTTTCAGTTTAAAATATTCCGCCACGTCTTCATGCAATACAGATGGGGCAAAAGGACGAAATGATTCGCGGTATTTTATTTTGATGTTCATTACAGATTGGGTCTTGGTTGAACGAGGATCTCCCAATATACTTCGCCCACCCAAAGCCCGTGGCCCAAATTCCATTCGGCCCTGGAACCAACCGATCACTTTTTCTTGGGATAAACTTTGGGCTGCTTGGTCAATGAGAGCCTCTTCGGTTATGGAATGGTATTTGGCGCCCAGATGATCCAGGCGTTTGCTCAATTCTTCATTACTGTAATTCGGTCCAAGATAGCTGCCTTGCATGGCATCATCAAGCTGAACTTTTCGTTCATTTTCCCCGTACAGATAGTACCCTGTCAGTGCAGCACCTAAAGCTCCACCGGCATCGCCTGCGGCAGGTTGAATCCAGATGTTATCATATAGATCCCTCTGCAGTAATTTTCCGTTGGCAACACAGTTTAAGGAAACACCACCTGCAAGGCATAGATTTTCTAACTGATATTCTTCGCGAATATTTTTGGCAAGTTTCAGGACAATTTCTTCTGTGATTGCCTGTACAGAAGCGGCAAGATCCATATCCAACTGGGTAATCTCATCAGCGGCTTGGCGTGGTCCGCGACCAAAAAGGTCATGGAAGCGCTTATTGGTCATGGTCAGACCGGTGCAATAGTTGAAGTAATCCATATTGAGCCGGAAAGAACCGTCTTCGCGGATATCCACCAGATGCCTCCGGATGAGTTCAGCATACTTGGGCTTCCCATAGGGTGCCAGTCCCATGAGTTTGTACTCACCTGAATTGACCTTGAAACCTGTGAAATAAGTAAAAGCTGAGTAAAGCAAACCCAGAGAATGGGGAAAATGGATTTCTTTAAGTGGTGTAATGGTGTTGCCCTGACCTAACATGACTGTGGTAGTGGCCCATTCTCCCACCCCGTCCATGGTGAGGATCAATGCCTTGTCAAAGGGTGATGGGTAAAATGCAGAGGCAGCATGGGAAAGATGATGTTCGGTGAACAGTAATCTTTCTTGGGAAAAATTAGGATCGATCTCTTTAAGTTGATCAATAAGCATTTTTTTTTGGAAAAGTTTTTCTTTAATCCAAACCGGCATGGCCATGACAAATGATCGAAAGCCACGGGGGGCGAATGCTACATAGGTCTCAAGGAGTCGTTCGAATTTTAAGAAAGGTTTGTCGTAAAAGACAACCTGGTCAATATCCGACAAACTGATTTCTGCTCCGCCAAGGCAATACTTTATGGCATGCAGGGGGAAACCGGCATCGTGTTTTTTTCGTGTGAACCGTTCCTCTTGGGCAGCGGCAATAATTTCACCATCACGCACCAGTGCAGCTGCGCTATCATGATAATAAGCGGAAATACCCAATGTCCACACAGTGTCTCTCCGCTTCTAAAAAAGGGTGTAAATGAAAGGAGCGACAGCACTGCCCTGTACAAAGACGAGCAGTCCCCCAAGAAAGAGCATCACAATGATGATCGGTAGGAGCCAAAATTTCCTGCGGGCTTTTGTGAAGGCCCAGAGTTCTTTTATAAATTCATTCATCAGTGACTTACTCCTGAAAGTCTGTCCCCAAAAAACAAGGGACTACGAGATATCACTTGAAACATTCTCGTTTTGAGTACATTCATCAAAATTGATTTCGCATTGATTGTTTATCCCATTCTTCATCACGTTTTATCCAATAGCTTCCGGAATGTGATAATTTGCGCTGGAGAATGTCGCGTCCCAACAGTTTCATAAACAAACCGATGGGAGTGACGATAAAGAAGAATACAAATCCCAGAATTATTTTAGCGTTTATCCAGCCGAGACCATGGCCAATGGCAAGCCATATACGATTTAATGGAGAAAGGGCTTTAGGTAAAAAGGTTGTAAAAAATAAACAGACCACCATTGCCGCCAACCATAGTATTTCAGGCGGTTTGATAGGCCAGAAGGGCCAAAATGCCACGATGAAAAAGAAGCCTGAAAAGACCAGGCCGAATTGACGCTCTTCTTTATACTGCATGGTTATTTTGTCATCCTCTCTTTAATCTGCATAACAATATTATTGGCGATTAATTCATTCCCTTTGTCGCCAAAATGGTAGGAGTCTATAAAAATTTCATCCTGAGCGCCATATTTGTCGAAAATATGAGATAAATTAATAAAGGAGTAATTGTCCATGGAAATCGTGGGCAGGTATTTTCCCATCAGCCCATAACATGTTTGAAAATACTTTTGATTGCTGAGAGATTTCCTCTCTCTGCTGGTTAGTTTTTTCTCAGTCACAGCCATGGTCGGTTGCAATACAAAGACGTAATCTGCTTCGGCGAGGCGCAGGGCAAATGAGCTGAGCCGTACATTATTGAGAAGTCGGGTGGCCACAATATTGGGCGGTATTTTTTCCCCTTGCTCAATTTTTGTGTTTTCCGGTATTTCCGGCTGGCCGGTGTTTCTGTATACTTTTTTGATCAGTCGGAGAAAAAACTCATCATAATACGATCTGAACCAGAGAACATTGCGTCCCATATTTCCCCAGTGCACGTCGTTATTGCCGGAAAAAGAGATAATCATATCCGGTGCCAGTTGGGAGAGATAGTTCTCAATAACAATACGCTCGTGGGTAGAAGACCAGGCAGGACTTGCCATGGTAAAGACTTCATAAGTGAGCTTGGTTTTTGGCGATAACTCTCTGGTTAAAATGCTCTCCAGATATCCGCCAATGGTTCCTGCATCACTGGGTGCACCAGAACCAAATGCCGTTGAGCCACCGGTTAAAAAAATTCGGTAGGTATCATTTGGTTTTGGAATTGTGAGTTCTTTTTCTGCTCTGAACTGCATGGAATTTACCTGGGCCACACCATGCTTGCCAGGTAGAGGGGCACTTCCGACAAAGGGGGTCGGAATATTGGGCACTGCCCAGGGAATTTCTCCAAGTTTATCCAGGATCTCTTTCCCATCATAATACACTCCGGCAAGATCCGGTTCCGGTTTATCAACAAAGAGATCGTTTAGGAAAAAGGCCTTGGAATGGGCGTCCATTTCTTGTTGAAAAGGCTTAATTACCGTGTATCTTCCAACCCAAAAACCAAGGGTCAATAACACGACCACAATGATGGACGGAATTATGGACCATAGTATGGCTTTATTTTTGGATTCCAATGGATGCTCCAGGGTGTCAGGTTTTAGATAGTATGATTCGTTTTACACTTGCTGCTGTTGGCCTGAATTATTTTTCTTGAGGCCTCTGCCCTAGTTTTTGTTTGAAAAAAGTGCCGATTTCGCGAATTGCCTTAGCTGCTTCAGGAAGCTTTGGATTTGCTTGGAAAACATGCCACATTCCATCCCAAATATCTAGAACCACATTGACACCAACTCGTCTAGCTTTCCAGGCAATTTGGACAGAATCACTGAGCACGATCTCTTTGCTTCCTAACTGGATAAGCATGGCGGGAAAGCCTGTGTAGTCGCCATAAACCGGAGAAATACGAGGGTCTTTTGGGTTATTGTTGCCATAATATGCTTTTGCCCATGCCAGTAAATCAGGATCGACAATAAGGGCCGGGTCGGCATGGGCCAGGGTATGTGCAGTGTCACCACTGTGGGTAAGATCAGCCCAGGGTGAAAGCAGGGCAAAAGCGCCAGGCAAAGGAATTCCTTCTTGTTTTAAGGCGAGTGCAGTCCCAAGGGCCAATCCTCCTCCAGCAGAAGCTCCGAACCAGCCGATATTTTCAGGCCTATAGTCGTTAGCAAGTAGCCACTTATAGACTTTTATTGTGTCTTCAATGGCTGCAGGAAAGGGATGTTCCGGGGCAAGCCGGTACTCTATGGAGAGAATTCTCATACCCGCTGCATTGGCTATCTGAAGGGGAAGTCCTATGACATTTTTTGCCGTACCAAAATGATAAGCTCCTCCATGGGTGTATAACGGGATGCGATCTGTGTCAACGGTATGGGCAGAGGAGGCCCAGTAGCAGGGAATCCCTGCAATTGCTTCAAATTTTACAGATAGTGAACTGTCGGCCTTCATGAGCCGTTCAAGACGAGATGTTACCGAAATGTTGAGCTGTTTTCTCAGTTTACTTATGCCCGCTGGAGCATGATTGAATGGTTGTTTGGTAGGGTGTCCTTTAAGATAGGTGGTGGCTTCTTGGCTTAAAGTTGGTGGTGAGTAGTATTCTGTTTCGGCTGAGGTGTTTGAGATGGATCGGGCATAACTATTTCCGTTTAAAAGCCACAGCACAAAACAGCTAACCAGTATAAACGGCACATATTTATTTTGTTTTTTCATGGTTGTGTGAACACTCATGCAATAAAAAATGCAACCAAGCCGCATTACCTTCCGTGATCTTAAATATCCCTTATGAAGTTGGGTGACTATACTTTTAATAAATTCGCTTTCAGGTGGCGTCATTCTATAAGGTTTGCTATGCTCTGTCACGATTTTAAGGTTGTTTTTTGTAGGTTGTATTTCGACTTAAAGGAGAAAAGATGAAGGTGCGTGATTTCCTACAACTCATTTTGTTCTGCGTACTCGGCCTGTTCTGTTTGTCAGCTTGTGAAGTGGAAGAGCCGGGAGGCGACGTTGAGGAGCCCAAGGCAGGATATAAGTTTGTTGAGATTCAAGCAGGTACTTTTACCATGGGTAGTCCGGAAGATGAAGCAGAGGGGCTCAGAGGGACCGATGAGGCTCAGCATCAAGTCACCATTAGTCAGAGTTTTTTGCTTCAAGAGTCTGAAGTCACCCAGAGTCAATGGGAAGATATTATGGATGATCATGCCTCATCCGCAGATTGCCCCGATTGCCCAGTGGACAATGTTTCTTACTATGATGTTCTGGAATTCATTGCCGAGTTAAGTCTTGAAAAAGAGGGGGGCAGTTATCGTTTGCCCACAGAAGCAGAGTGGGAGTTCGCCGCCCGAGCTGGAAGTGGCACCGCTTTCCCTGATGGTGATATGACTGAGATAGGTTGCGATAAGGATGAAAATCTAGATGACATTGCTTGGTATTGTTATAACGCCAGTTCTACACAGGAGGTCAAAAAAAAGAATGCGATTGGTGGCGGCCTATATGACATGCACGGTAATGTCATGGAGTGGGTGTCGGATTGGCATGACGCATATCCGGATGAAAATGTAACGGACCCTCAGGGGCCTGATAGTGGTAATAACAGAGTGGCACGAGGGGGAAGCTATGAGTCAAGTGTCCAGCTGTGCCGTACAGCAAAGCGTTTTCAATTCCCAGAGACCGATGCCAGAAATGGTTTGGGTTTTAGACTGGTTTATGTTCCAGACACCGAGGAAGAGGAAAGTAATTAATAGGGGAGTCGGCATTAGACCGAGAGTATTTGGTAATGAGTATAATATCCATTGATGTTTTTATAGTTGGTGCAGGTCCGGCTGGTTTACAGGCTGCCCTGCATGCGGTGCGGAAAAAAGTTTCCGTGGTTGTGGCAGGCCGCATTGACCACAGTGCTATCTACAAAGCTCATGTGGAGAATTATCTCTGTGTGGAAGGTGTGAAGGACGGCAGCGACCTCATGGAGATCGGTCTTGAGCAAGCCCGCAAATTTGGAGCTGAAATTCTTACCGAAGACGTCCTGCATGTTGAGCAGGAGGGTGACCAGTATCTGGTAACCGTGGAGTCGGAAAAAGTATATCGTTGCGACAGTATTATCCTGGCTACCGGCACGGCCCGGAAAAAATTAAAAGTACCTGGTGAAAAGGAATTACTTGGCAAAGGTGTGAGCTATTGTGTTGATTGTGATGCTAATTTCTTCCGTAATGCCATAGTAGCGGTGGTGGGCAATGAAAGTGCTGCGGTTGACGGCGCCTTGACCTTGACCAATTACGCTTCAGAAGTTCACTTGGTGGCCAAAGAACTTTCTGTAACTTCGGAACTTGGCGAAAAATTGGCCCAGAGTTCGGTGGTGGTTCATGAGGGAAGTTGGGTGAAGGAAATATCCGGCGAAAATGCGGTCACTGGCCTTGTGTTTGACAATGACGAGTCACTGGAAACTGAAGGAGTCTTTGTTGAATTAGGTGCCAAGGGTGCCATAGAATTGGCTAATAATCTTGGCATTTTGCTGGACACCGAGACCTTCACTCATATAGAGACAAATAAAAAGCAGGAAACTAACCTTCCAGGTGCCTATGCCGCCGGAGATATCGCCGGAGCTCCCTACCAGATGGCCAAGGCCGTGGGTGAAGGCTGCGTGGCCGGTTGGGAAGCTGCCAATTACGTCAGGAAGAAAAAGAAGGGGTAAAGTCCACCATTCTCTTTTATTATGGCCTGTGCTTGGCTATACCGTAGACTGGGAGCTTCTTGAAAAGCAGTATAGTTTTCTCGTTCTTTTCTTTACTTGCCTAAAGAAAAGAACCAAAAGAAAGGGCAGCCACTCACTTGGTCCTCCTGCGTCGGACTACCCTGCACTGCTCGAATTGACCGGGCGCTGCGGAACTCGCTACGATTAATTTTTAGCGGAATGCTCAAGCAATCCTCGCGCTATTCCGGTCAATTCTGTGCTGTTCGGCAGCGTGAAATGGCATATAAAATGCTTTGAGTCCACTACAGTGGCAAGACTTTTAATTATTGCCCCGGACACAGCGACAATTGGTTTCTGCGGTTTTTAGTGCAGAAGAGACCACGGCGTCTGAAGACTTGATGAAATAGGCATAGTCGAGCTGAAGCTGGTTGTCGCTCCAATACATATGGGTAGTGCTTGACCATAAAGCAGTGTTCGCTGTTGCGTCAGGGAAATAGTCCACGTCAATCCCCTCTCGGCCTTTCCAGAAGACAATCAAAGATTCCAGTTCCTTGATATTTGGTAAGCGCCAGTCGGTTTGGTCATTGAGATCCAGGTTTTCGCAGTATGCAATAGCCTCTTCCCAGGTATGTTCTTGGTCATCTGTCTCTTGCTGCCAGATAAGCCCGGTAACATCATCGGTTACCGTGTCGTCGCCGTTGTCTGTATAATCAGGCAGGGCAATGTCGCCCCGTACACAGCGGACATAGCCGTCATTAGGGTCGTTGTATCTGAAAAGTTCAATGGAGTCAGACGTCCCGTTATCAAAATCCACATACCAGTTGCCAATATCGTCGTCTTCATTTGGAAACTCATCGCCAAGTAAGTCCGTTGCCGACATGTAGGCGTATGAGTTGGTGTCTGGGAAAATATTTGCGTCAATTGCCGGATTATAGTGGCCTAGATCAACAATGCTGTATAACTCTCCTCGCAGGGGAAGGCGCCAATCCCGGTATCCGGCACGCGAAAAGTCTTCGCAGTATTCTTCGGCGTTATACTGTGAGCGTCTTATGTTGTCGTCTTCCCTCTGCCACATAAGTCCTGTGATCAGGTCTGTCACAGTCCCATCGTTGTTATTGGAAAATGCGGGTGGATTAATGGAATAATCCACGTCTTCGCCAAATGTGTCTGTGGAGTCTACACTTTGGTTGGTGTCCGGTAGGTCACGTGAAATGTAGATGCCGCCCTTGTATTGGTTCTCGTAATTATTGTTGCCACAGCCAATGAACGGCAGAGTTGCAAAGGCAATCAAAGGTAGAATGGCAAGTCTAATTATAGCAGTGGTCTTCAAAGTGATTTTCATAATGTCGGCTCTAATCTAGGAATTTTTGTTTAAGTTTTGCCCTAGGATGATAGTAGCCTGTTTTGTTATTAATCTCCAAGAGGTAATGTCTGGACATTCTCCATGTTGTCAATCGATGCATTCCGAACGGTATCCTGCTCAACAGCAAAAGCAGTGTCATTAATAAATACACCCCGCATCCAGTCGTTATTGTACCAGTAGTAATCAGGCTGTCCGGTGCTGATGCGGCCTAGAAAGTCAAAGCCAGTTGCTGTGTCAATCCGATATACATACAATCCAGTGAATGTCGGAGTGCCATGTTGAGAAGGGTAGCCTGGTGTTGTCAGATGTTCGCTGAGGTTTACCGGAAAGGCAAGGAGGTTCTCTTCTGCCCAGAATGTGAAGGCCTTGTGGTTGCTGAGTGCCTCTGACTCGGTGCCCCGGTCACCTATTTTTGCCTGGAACGCCAGTTGGGGATTGGCGAAATCACTGATGTCAAAAATGGACAGCTGCAGGCCTTGATACCAGGCAAATGAGTCTTCCTCAACCGCATCTTTGCCAATGGCGAGCAGATGGTTCTCGCCCAATGGATGGATATATTCCGAATATCCAGGAACTTTGAGCTCACCGGCTACTCTGGGATTTTCCGGATCTGAAAGGTCTAAAGTGAATAGCGGATCTATTTGGACGAATGTCACCAGATATCCTCTATCTCCCTGAAAGCGGGCAGCGTAAATGGATTCACCAGGGGCAATACCTGTCAAGCTTCCAATCGCCACTAATCCTTCTTCGGTCCCTGATTCTGAGAGGCAATAGACATTGTTTTGTGTGTCTGCATCCCATGATGTTCTGCTGGTGGTGGCAACACGCATTACACCATCGTGCTCGCCCAGTGAGAATTGATTAAGTATCTGGCCTGGTACTCTGGCCCCACCAAGGCTGGTTGTCTCGTCACCACTGATATCAAACTTGTGGATGATGGTTTGGTATTGTGTGGATCCAGAGTTGTTTTCGAGGGGCTCAATCGGGCCGCCAGCACCGCTCCAGTGGGTGGCAGCAATATAGAGTGACTGGGTGCTGGCATATACTGTGTGGGCATCTGCAACCACACCAATGCTTGTCATTGGGTATTCTGCCTCTGTGAGGTTGAAAGTGCTGAGAGTGACGATGGAGCCACCTTCTGGATCTTGTGGGTGATAAAAATCTGGTGGCTCTACAAGTCGTCCACTGGCTGTGGTGTCCTCTTCGATATTCAGTTGCTCAAAACCGGGCAGCAGGTCATCTAAGTCTAGATCGGCTAATAAAGCTTCATTGGTATTCACAGCCCGTTGGCGTCCTTCTTCAGTGCCGTCATGATAAAGGTCCAATTGTGGTAGCTCGGGTAAGTACTGTTGCACAATGTGCAGTTTACCATCCGTTAACCGTGAGGAGATCAGTTGACCATCAAGAATAGTATTCTTCACAGTGGATGGAGACGTGGGGGTGCTGACATCCACCATCAGAATGCCAGTCTTGCTTTCCAATGGTATCCAGTAAGGCATGCCAATCATGTCTGTACCAGGGAAAATGTCAATATCCCAGGTGTAGCCTGTCCAGTCATTTTGTCGGTATAAAATAATCAGAATATCGTTGTACAGATAGAGGGAGTCGACATTGCCATCAACTATTACTTCGCTGGCCTTGGACATAGCTGATGGCTGGCCAACATCTACAATAAAAACCTTGTCTTGGCCGGCAACATAGAGATAGGTGCCATCGGTTTTCACCATGTCGGATTCGTCAACATTCTGTTCCTGGGTATTGGTGTCGGAATAGTTTTCACTATCATCACCAGCCGCAGGTGCATCACCATCTGTGTCCCTTGGCGGCACAGCATTAAACTCCGGACCTCCCCAATAGGCTTCTTGGGGTATAGCGCTGCCGGCAAATTCCTTTTTAAGATAATCCAAGAGCTCAGTTTCACTTTCGAAAGTAGACATGCTACCCGTCACCGCCGGGACCGGGTTGCCAACATCACTGCCGCCTTTGGAGAACAATTCGCAGCCCATGGAAAAAGATGCGGTGCAGATAATCAGGAGGATAAATGCCCTTGACAGTATGGTGTGATTTTTATTTTTCATTGTTCCCCTCCTTTTTGAAACAACCAGCCACGGGAAAGGCTTGAAAATTGAGCTGGATTACCTGGTCGGCATCTTTTTCTGTTTGGCAGGAAAGATTTAATAGTTCTTTGCGAAATGAAGCAATTCTTCGTTTCAATTCAGGCATGGTGTCTGCTTTAAATGTAATGGTGAGCGAGGTGATATCCCTTTCCATTGAATCAAAACGGTCAATGGACTGAGTGGCAAGATCAAGCATTTCTTTATGAAAGTTAACAGCAAGAATGGATCGAATTTCTGGTTCAGTGGCCAGCGCCATTGAGGTTTGTTGCCATAGGCCGTCTTTATCTTTTTCAATAAATCCCAGTCTGATGAGTAAATTAAGGCTTTTTTCTGCTTGGGCAGCTGTAATTTTAGGGATAAGCACGTCAGCGATCTGGGAAGGTGTAGCGTTACGCTCCCCCAGGATAACCACTTCCCTGATCACTGGATTGTACCATTTGGAAAGGTATTCGTAGGCATCCTTATCAATGGTAGCAACATTGGAACTCCCCTTATGGGCCACCATTTTTTGATAATAATAATCTTTTTCTTCGTGGGTGCCGGCCTGGTTCATGAAAACGAGGTTTTCAAAAAATTCCCTTTCTTGTTTTTTAAGATTAAATCCCTTGGCGATTTTCCCTGCGCTTTCATTAGTAAGATTGCGCTGGCCTGTACTTACCAGTTTGAGGAAATTGGGTGAGGAAAAACCTGCCTTGCGGGCGAAAAACCTATACGAGTAGGTAGTGTTTTCCTCTTTGCAATACTGGAAAAGATCACTCAAATAAGTTCGATAATCCAGGTATTCAAAAACCACAGGTCGTTTCATATTCTCAGTCCTTAAAGACTATCCTAAGTATTCGCGAGGGGTGCTCCCCCTCGCGTAAAAAACAGAGATTATTTGAAAATCTGACCGAAAAATCCTTCTTCAACAACTGGGAAATCAGGCTCCTCTCCTGGAAAACCTGGAAAGTCATTATCGGGATCCGGCTCCGCAATGGGAGGTAGTGTTATGGTAGAGGTGATGATGTCCCAGGCAATTGCACCACTGCTGTTGATTCCTGCCAGGTGGTTTTCGATTGTTTGCTCTTTCCATGTGTTGTAACGCAGGTAATACATGTCATTTCCAGCAATGGAAAGATTGGTGACATGGCCATCGGGCAGATTGGTGGTCCAATTGGTTGCACCTGTTAGAGTGTTGAGGCTGACAAGCTTTGCTTCTGGGGAATCACTCTCTGCAAGTCCATCCGGACCAAAAGAAAAACTGGGATAAAAGATCATCAGTAAATTATTGCCGTCTAGTTTGGAAAAACCCAAATTGTGGTTTTCCATCTCATCCAGGTTTTTTTGCCAGACTTGTTCACCGTTTGCATCAATGGCTTTAAGGGATACGGTGGCTGACAACGACCAGCTGTCGTCCTGGTCAAATTCTTCGGAAAGAAGCACGGCCATACCGGCCTGGTTAACCAGCAGTTGTTCATTGTTGAACACTGGTGGAAAAATATCCGACACCATGGCATGGGAAAGAGAGCATAGGGTGAACAAGAAAATGGCAGTTAATTGAATGATTCGCATAATAGCACCTCAAATAAGGTTGTTAGACTGACAGGTCAGAAATGTTCTCGTTGGCGAGTCTATTGTATGTTTTTTTCTTTGCAAATGTGAGCGCCATTAAAAGTTATATACCATGCATGGAAACCACAGGCGTCTGTCTATGAATACAGGCTAGCATGGTTGGCTAAAAAGTTCAGCAGGAAATTTTGCTTTTGAGTAAGTTTTCGTATTCTTGAGAATACATTTGTATTTTGTATGATTATTATAACTAATTGTTTTAATTGAATTATATTGTAAACACTTTTTTGTTTTTATAGTTTTGTTTGTATGTTTTGAATACGTGTGGCAGTGTGGACTGTTGGTATGTCGTGGGATGTGAATCTTATAATGGCTTGACAAAGATTGGCGTCCCTTGCATGCTTGAGGTAGATTGAAGTCTGGAAGGGATAGAGTCTACTTAGAACATGTCAGTATAAACAATCATGTGAGTCCGTTATGAACAGAATGTTGAAAGTGTTTTTGTTGGTTGCCGTGGTTTTTTTGTTGCCAACTATCACAGGAGCCCAGGAGTTTACCAAAACCAAAGTGGCGGTGATGGATTTTCAGCTGCAAGGTAAGGGGTTTGAGTCGCCGGACACTGGAGCCATTGTCACCGAATGGTTTATAAACGGCCTGGTCAAAGAAGGCCGATTTGATGTGGTTGAGCGCCACATGCTTCAAAAAATGATGAAAGAACAAGAGATTGCCATTGCTGCCACCGGCGATCCCAGTAATGCCGTCCGCATGGGGGAACGTTTAGGCGTCAAGATTGTCATCACCGGCTATGTTGTGCAATACCAGGATAAAATGGAAGTGAACGCTCGTTTGATTGATGTGAAAACTTCGTCGATTATTGCGGCGGAAAATGTCAAAGAGCGGGGACATGTTCCTTTGGAAACTCTGGTTGCCCGTCTGGTGCAAAAGGTCATTCGGGATTTTCCAGTGGAAGGCTACATTGTTGATCGAGATAAAAACAAGGTCTCCATTGACCTTGGTGAGAAGGCAGGCGTTAAAGTCGGCATGCGTTTCTTTGCCTACAAAGAAGGGAAAACCGTTAAGCATCCACGTACCGGTCAAGTTCTTGATGTTGAACCTATACAAACTGGTGTCTTGAAAATTGAGGTGGTGCGGGGAAAAATTTCCGATGCCATTATTGTTGAAGAAAATGAGCCGGGCGTTATCGCATATGGTCAATTAGTGAAAAGTGAAATTCCACTGGACGATGGGGAGGAGGGCAAAGTCTATGTGAATACCGATCCTGACTCCGGCAAAGTACGTGTCCTCAATATAAAGGGCCCGTATGGTGTGGTGGATGCGGATCGGCTGCAGAAATCAGATGTCCATAAACCCAGTGAGGGATTTGGTGAAATTGAGGAAAAAGATGAAAAGCAAACGCCGAAGCCACAAGTGCAATTCCAGAAACAGGTGGAGAAACCAGGCACATTAATGGTTAACACCTCGCCCTTTAATGCCAGAACTCGTATTTTAAATATCAGCCCTGCTTTTTCTCAGGGGATGCAGCTTGAAGCCGGCCGTTATCAGGTTGAGGTGTCGGCTGCAGGCTATGAGACCCATACAGCCTGGGTTGATTTGGAAGCAGGGGAGGAGAAGGCAATTTCCATCAGTCTTCTTAAAATTCCTGTGGTTCAAGCTCAAACGCAAGCCACAGCGATTACTCAGAAAAAAACCATTGCAAAACATAAAAAATATGCTCGCCTTCTCGCAAAGATTCGTTCAAAAAATCCCCAGCAACAGATTCTGGCTGCCAAGAAAATTACCAGAGGCGGCATTAGAGACAGAGAAGTGCTGGCTGCAGTTGAAAAGGAGTTGTTAGCCGGTTGTCAGCAGAGGACCCGAGATAAGTTTTTCGTCGATGCCATGTCGTGGTTTTGTAAGGCGCTGGGTGCATCGGGCCAATCGCAATACAAAGCAACATTGCAAGAAGTGGCAAAAGGAGCAAGTACACGAAAATTAAAAGGATACGCCAACAAGGCTTTGTTGGTATTGCCCTAATATGTAGAGAGATTAATGCAGTCTGAAAAGAATAAAGACCTCAATGCATCGATACAAAACGATGCCGCATTACCCTGTGGGGTAGAAGATCTTATGCCGCATCGCTCCCCCATGCGATTTATTTCTCGTTTATTAGAGAGGGATCGCGATCAAGATACGGTTTTAGCCGAAGCAATTCTACCTGGAGAGGACTCTTGGTTTTGGGGCAAAACAGGGCTGTTGCCGGAGTATCAGGTAGAGCTCCTGGCTCAGACCATGGCCGCCGGCAATGGCTTCGATGCGTTGCAAGATGGTGTGCTATCCACTAGTGGTTTTCTCGTTGGGGTGGAAGATTTTCAATGGAAAACATGGCCGCATCCACAGGAAACGGTGCGCATTGCCATGCGTAAAACCTTTGAATTTGGCAGTGTAACTATTATGCATGGCCAAATTCATGGTGCAGCAGGTTTACTGGCAGAAGGTAAAGTGAAGGTGTGGGAGGTCGATTCGTGAGACCTCAGGCTTTTCGGCCTTTGGTTTTTGCCTTGGCTTTACAGGTGGTATTGTTTTGTTTGAGTGCTGCTGCCAGTGGGGCAGACCTTGAAATTGAAAGTGAGCTTGATAGATTTTTAAACAAAATCGATAAAAAGGCCTCCCAGGTGGAGTCATTTCAGTGTCAATTCAAGCAAGAAAAACACCTGGAGATTTTTGCTCGTCCAGTGGTCTTTGAAGGCATGCTCTCTGTTTCCCGCCCAGACAGGCTTCGTTGGGAATTCACCAAACCCTTGCCATCGGTTCTGATATTCAATGGTAAGAAGGGCATCAGATGTAGTGGTTCCTCGGAGCCTGTTTATTTTGATCTTGCCGCAGATCCGGTGATGCGTGCTGTTGCCCAGCAGCTGTGGGGATGGTTGGGGGGCAGATATCTCAAACTGAAAGACCAGTACCATATGCAATTGGATGGTGAAGACGTTCTTCGTCTCACCCCACGTGATGAAGGTGTGGCTGGTTTTGTTAAAGAAATCGTTGTGGTTTTTGACCCTGTATCACTCCAGGCTTCCCAGACAGTGATTCATGAACCCGGTGGTGATCGCACCATTCTGTTTTTTCAAGAGTATCGTATAAATCAGCCTCAGCCAGCCTCTCTCTTTGCCTCATGTATGGACGGGGAGTCATGAGTAATCCTTTGATCCGCTGGTTTCTTGTTATCATTATCGTTCTTACTTCTCTTTGGTTTGTAAAAGATGTGCCGATTCGTGAAGACGCTTTGGATCTCCTGCCCGGTGAGCAAATGCGGGCCGATTTATCTTTACTTCGTGAAATCGGCCTGGTGGACAGGATTTTTCTCTCCCTTGAGATCACTGCAGAGGGATCTCAGGAAGGTCTTCGCAGCAGTGCCCGGAATATTGGCTCCAGTCTGCAAGAAAGCTCTTTGTTCTCCCAGGTCGTCTATCAGTTGCCCCAAGGTTTTGAGGGTGCATTGGCCGACATTTTTTATCCGGCTCTCCCCAGCTTATTTGGTCCTGATGACCTGGAATGGTTGCAAGATCGAATTACTGAAGAGGGGATCAGGCAGGTAATGCAGGAGAATTTTGCCCTGCTCAATTCACCGGCTGGGCTGGCGGTAAAACAACAGATAATTCGAGATCCCCTTGGATTGTTGCCACATTTTTTAGGACGATTGCAGGAGTTGCGTGGGGAATTGGCTGTTTCTGTGCAAAATGGTTTTTTTGTTAGTCAAGATGGCAAGCATTGCCTCCTGTGGGCGGAGTCCGCCACGTCGCTCACCGATTCACAACATGCAAAGAGAGTGGATGGTTTTATCCGAGAAATACTTGATGAAAAATTGGCTCCAGGTATTACAGCACGGATTATCGGGCCGCTACCACATACTGTAGTAAATGCCCAAACAGTGGAAAAGGATCTCAAGCGACTTTTACCACTGGCTTTTATTGCTCTTTTACTCCTCTTACTTACCACGTTAAAAAAACTACGGGCCGTGTTTGTGGTGGCGATCCCGTTTTTTGCTGCCCCCCTTGCAGTTTTAGTTGTGGCTCACGTTTTTGGTGCCATAAGTATCATGGCCTTGGGATTTGGCATTGTGCTGCTGGGTATTTCCGTTGATTTTGCAGTACATATATATTTGGCCCAGACACGAGGGGAGAGCAATGCACAGGATCGTTTGCATTCCTTGCGGCAGCCCATTGGTATGGCTTCGGCTACCACTTTGGGTGTTTTTGCCGTTCTTCTTTTTTCTTCTGTTCCTTCCCATCGTCAGATGGCGTTGTTGGCCTTGATCGGAGTTGGCTTGGCAGTATTATTTTCCTGGTTTCTGGTGCCAATAATCGCCGGAAATAATCAAAGTGCGTTATCCAAGAAAAATATGAAGCCGTGGTCTCTGGAAATTCCCAAAAGATATGCCTGGTGCAGTGTGGCACTTTGGGCAGTGTTGGTGGTTGGTGGGGCATTGGCCTGGCCGGAACTCCACTTCAGTGGTGATTTGCGGGCCATGGATGTGTCTTCTGCTCAAATAAAAGAGGACGAAGAGGTGTTCCGGCAGGTGTGGCGCCAGGGTGATGATCAGGCATTTATCATTGCAAGGGGGGAAACTTTACAAGACGCTTTGGATAAGAACGATGGTGTGTATCACTATTTGAAGCGGGAAAAAATACACTCGTTTCAATCATTGGCTGGTGTTTTGCCGGGGCCTGCTGTGCAGCAAGATAACCGCATTGCATGGCAGGCTTTTTGGCAAAAACATCAGGATGCGCTGGCATCCAGGTTTCAGCGGATTAGCGAAGAATTTGGTTTTGTGCCTGGTGCCTACGCACACTTTTTCGACTGGTTGCAGGAAGAGTCGAAAAACCTTGCCCCGAATACTGTGCTCGAAAGCCCCCTTGGGCCTCTTTTTCTTTCTCTTCTGCAATCTCAGCAAGAACCGGGAGTAGCCAAGGATTTCCAGCCGGTCTATATAACCACATTGACACAATACAGCCGACAGTTTGAACGGGTCGTATCCCAAATTGAAACCGAATTAGAGGGGGTACATGTCGTATCACCGGTCAAATGGCGCGCAGATGTTGAGAATTTGCTGCAAAAAGATATTGTTGGATTATCCTTGGCTGCCGGTATATTAATCGTACTCCTGGTCAGCGTGTTTTTTCGTGATGTACGTGGAGTTGCCGGCTCCCTTGCTCCCGTTTTAGCGGCCCTTTCTGCCATGGCATTATTTGACTATGTTTCCAGCCGGGATCTAAACCTTATGCATCTGCTCATGGTCATTATGGTAATAGGACTGGCAGTGGATTATGGTATTTTCGCCGTCTGTGCGGCCCGTAAAGTTGTTGATCGAACCGCATTGTTGGGCGTGTCCATTTGTGCTGCCAGTACACTTTCCGGATTTGGTATTTTAGCCCTGGCAGTGCATCCTGCCTTACATGCCATCGGTCTTACCGTGCTGGTAGGGATTGGGGCGGCATGGCCCACAGCGGTTTTCGTTACCCCAGTCATTGCTGGATGCCCGAGAGGAAACGAAGAATGAGACGTTTTTTGGGCCTGTGTATGGTGTTGGTTTTCATGTTGACCGGGTGTGCCAGCCTCCGTGAAACTATAGAGCCATTTGTGCCACGAGTATATCAAGGAGATCTTTGGAAAATTCGTATAGGCGGAGAAAGTAAGGAGCTGTTTTCCGGTCTTCTTGTTCTTGCAAGAGAAGAGAAAACGCTCTCTTTTCAGCTTCTTGATGCCACAGGTATTACCTTGCTTTCGGCCGTAGTGAAAAAACAGGGAGATCTCTACATTCACCAGGCTGTTCCTAAGGTGGAGAAGGGGAGGCTGCCTGCTTTTTTGGCCACCTCCCTGCAGCGCATTTTTTTAATCGAGGGCAAGGATTGTTATTGGGCTGTGCCGGACAAGAATATGAGCTGTGAACATGTGAAGTGGGGAGCTTTATCTGCCTGGGAAGTTGATTATCGTTTTGATGAGAATACCCAGGAAATTTTGCAGGTAGAGTTGGATCAATGGTGGCCTAGGCCTGATATTTTTCTTTGGAAACTATGATACAGAATATGAATATAGATACAGCACTTCTTGGGTGTCTGAGTAACCGACAGAGGAGTGAAGATGGTGAGGAGGTTGCCGGCCAATTCATTTGCCCTCCAGATTTTCCAGCTTTTCAAGGTCATTTCCCTGGTAATCCTCTATTGCCGGCCTTTGTGCAAATGGCCATGGTGCGGATTCTTGTGCAGCAGGAAGTGGGCAAGGTTTTATTGCCCCGTTCCACCGGTCGTGTGAAATTTGCTGGCATGGTAAAACCCGATGAGGTGGTACAGGCAAACGTACAAGTAAAACAAAATGAAACAGATTGGTCCGTGAAATTTAGTTTGACTAAGGAGGACGAGCAAGTGGCGTCGGGAGAAATCATATTCAGTGAAAAGGGCAAAGTGCAAAGTGCAAAATGAACTGAATTTTCCATCACTTTACATTTTGCACTTTTAATTTTGCATTGTTTTAAGCGGAGCGTATATGGGATTTCCAAAAACATATTTTGAGCGTAATGAAAATGATCCGCAACCCTTGGTGGCCAAGGTGTCGCGTCGGGTTCGTTTTGAAGAAGTGGACATGCTGCATATTGTCTGGCACGGTCATTATGTGAGTTTTCTCGATGATGGCCGTGAGGCTTTTGGCGACCGTTATGGGTTGAGCTACAGTGCTCTAAAAGAGGCCCAGGTTGCAGCACCTATTGTGCAGCTCAAGCTTGATTATCACGCGCCTTTAAAATATGGCGAAACCATGGAGATCGAGACCATAGCCCATTGGACTGATTCATTACGGTTGAATTTTGAGTATCGAATTACCGGTCCGGAAGAGAGGTTGGTACTCAGGGGAAGCACGGTGCAATTATTCATGGAGCCAACGGGCACAATGTTGCTCACCGAACCTGAAATTATTCGGGATTTTCGGCAAAGCTGGAAGAATGGTGAATTTGCATGAGCATCGTCGTGAGTGCCATGGGTGCGGTCACCGCCCTGGGTGATCTCGATGATACCTGGGATGGGCTGCTGGCCGGGAAAACAGGGCTGGCTCCTTTGGGGGAGTTCGAGTCCCTTGAGAATTTTCCTGTTGGGCGAGTGGCTGACCTGCATGGCGCCCTAGGATCAAAGGACCGTCTTGATAATCTTTTAGAATTGGTTTCAAGAAATGTGCCTCAGTTATCCCCAAAGACTGCCCTGATAGTCTCCACCACCAAAGGGGCAGTTGATGAATTAATGAATAACACGGTGGGGCCATGGCCTGGACAACCATGGGATTTAGCCGATGATCTTGCCAATCGGTTGGGGATACATGGAGAAAAAACTACGGTGAGCGCCGCCTGCGCCTCGGGAACCCTCGCTATCATAAATGCCGCCCAGCGATTGGTGGCAAAAGAATGCGATGCGGTCTTGGTCGTGGGAATAGATTTACTCAGTCGATTTGTGTTGGCAGGATTTGCCAAATTGCAGGCCCTTTCCAGAGAACCGTGCCGACCATTTGATCGAGAGCGACAAGGCCTTTCCTTGGGAGAGGCGGCCGGGTATGTTTTGTTAACACGCCAGGATGTAAATCAAGAGAAGGATTGGCCTGTTGAAGCTACCCTTGGCGGCTGGGGAACGGCCTGTGATGCAAAACATATTACCGCCCCATGCCGGCATGCCACTGGACTCATTGCGGCAATTAACCAAGCCACTGATAATGGGAAAATGGCCATCGGCGGCATCAATGCCCATGGCACCGGCACCATGTTCAACGATGCCATGGAGATGCATGGTTTCCAAACTCTCTGGCCCGAGAGACAGCCTCCTTTTCATTCCATTAAAGGAGCTGTTGGCCACACCCTCGGCGCTGCCGGAGTCATCGAAGCAGCCATTGCTGTAAAATCACTGCAAGCCGGGATTATTCCACCCACCGTTGGCCTCAATGAATCAGACTCGCCTGCTGCGGTCCACCCAGAGCCTGCAAATCTCACTCATCCCACCATTCTCTCCTGCAACTCCGGCTTTGGCGGCATTAACGCCTGTGTTGTGCTGGGATCTTCCGACTATTGATTCATTGTGCTTCTGGGATAGTCTTCACATACTGGAATTGACAGGCCTATGTCTCTTCGGTATAGTGCCGCTGATTCAAATTTACATAATTATTCAATGGGAGGAATGTATGTTGAAGAGATTGTTTAGCCGTCCGGATTTTATTATTTCTTTTTGCCTGGCTATTTTTATATCTATGCCGGCCACTGCCGTGACTCTCGATCATGCAGTGAGCTTGAGCTATATCAGCGGGTTCAGTGATGTGGTCGATTATTATGATGATCGTCCTTTCATGGCCTCTGAAACAGATCCTGTGCCAGTGGGCTTGGCCTATACCTTCACAACCAATTTTGACAGTGGTTTCCGTTTCGATGCTGGACTTGGCCCCATAGCGGTTATTTTGGGTGATGTTGATTATTGGGACGTTCCTTTGCGGATGACCGCCGGTTTTACGATTATTCCGAGCAAGCCAGTACGTTATATATAATAATAACAAAAGGTTAAGGCTTCACATTGTAAAGAAATAAAA
>CAYUCH010000025.1:0-37779 GCA_964443295.1 uncultured Desulfobulbia bacterium
CAAGAACGTCGCTTAAATGAATTTTTCTGAAACACCAGATTTGACTATAACTCGTCTCAACGGCTTGTTCACTCAGATCAGTGGCGTAGATCAATGATCGATCGTAGAGGTTTTCTTCTTTAAGAAGAATTGCCATGGAATAAGCTTCTTCACCAGTAGCGCATCCGGCAATCCAGATTCTAATCAGAGGATATGTGCGTAAAATGGGTATAACGTGCTTTCGTAATGTTTTAAAAAATGGCGGATCACGGAACATTTCCGTGACATTAATTGTCAGGTCATTGAGGACTGTCTGAAAAAAGGCTTCATCGGTAAGCAGCCGATGGGTCATTTCCAGGGGATTGTCAAAACCACCAGCTGAGATTCTATGGAAAAGCCGTCGTTTTATTGATGCTTTGGCATAATTCCGGAAATCATAGCCATATTTTTGAAAGATGGCCTCCAGAAGAAGGTCTATTTCAATTGCCTTAACATCCATTCATTATGCCTATTGTTGAACCCATATTTGGATTAATGAAAAAAGTCGGGCGATTTCAACTGGTTTAGCCATGTAATCATTGGCACCGGCAGCAAGGCATTTTTCACGATCATCCAACATTGCTTTGGCAGTCAGGGCAATGATGGGAATGTCATTGGGCATGCCTTTGTCATTTCTTATTTTTTTCATGGTCTCGTAGCCATCCATTTTGGGCATCATGATGTCCATGAGTATCAGGTCGACTTCGGAATTTTTGGTCAGGTATTGAACAGCCTCAAATCCATCAAAGGCTGGAACCACCTTCATGCCGCCCTCCTCAAGCATTTGAGTGAGCACATATGTGTTACGCACATCATCATCGACAATGAGGATTGTCTTGTCTTTAAGAGTTTCCCCATCGTCAAAGGGTGGATATGGAGGTTTGCCTTTATTGTGTAGTTTATGGGAAGACCCTTCTTCAATATGATGCAAAAAAAGCGTCAACCGTTCCTGGACGGTTTCTTTGGCTCGATCATCTCTGAAAATAATACTTTGCACGTATTGGTTGAGAAGCCTTTCTTCCTTGGTTGAGATTGCCTTTTCAGTATAGACAATGACCGGTGGCAGAGTGACATCCTCATTGCTTTCTGCCTGCTCCAAAAGGTCCAGGCCAGACATATCCTTCAGGTCTAAATCTAGAACCATGCAGTCAAAACTTTCTTTTCCCAAAAGGCTTAAGGCTTTTTTCCCAGAGGACGCCACTGTACAATGCATGCCGACACTTTTTATGAGTTTGGCAACTTGTTTGCTGGATTTAGTATTTTTCTCAACAACCAATATCTGTTTTACTGAACGAGCAATTTTTGTTGAAATTTTCTGGAAAACTTCCTGCATGGCTTCAAGAGTGACCGGTTTATGGAGAAAACCAAGGGCTCCCATTTGCAGAGCACGGGCCTGGCCATCTAAGGCGGAAATAAAATGAACAGGAATATTGCGAGTTGCCGGTGCTTGTTTCAACTTCTCCATGATGGCCCAGCCATCCATCTTGGGCAACATGATATCCAGAACAATGGCCTTGGGTTGCTTCTCCATGGCAAGTTGTAAGCCGGTTTCGCCATCCACAGCAGTCATGACATCAAACCCCTTCTGGATGGCGAGATCTTTGACGATTGCAGCAAAGGAAGGATCGTCTTCCACAATGAGAAGGGATTGTCGATCAGAAGGGGGGGGGACCTTTTTAACTGTATCACGGTTTTCGGTTGGCTGTTTGGTTGGGGTAATTTTTTTTGGTTCTGAGTCTTTGGGAAAATGTGTCTTGCTGACTGAAGATGTTGGTTGACTGGCCTTGTCTATGGTTTCTGGTAAATACAGGGTAAAGGCGCTTCCCTCTGTGACGCGGCTTTTAAGGGTAAGCCTGCCACCTAGAAGAATCGCTAATTCCTTAGAAATAGAAAGGCCCAAACCGGTTCCACCATAGGATCGACTGGTACTGCCGTCTATTTGCTGAAAGGCCTCGAAAATCAGTTGCTGTTTTTCCAATGGAATGCCGATTCCTGTGTCACTGACCGTAAAGGCGATGGTATGAGAAGGGTCTAATCCCCAGGCGGAAAGTCCTGCCTCCAGATCAGGCCGGTGAATACGGCAGGCAATTTCACCTGTATCGGTAAATTTAATTGCATTGGCATAGAGGTTTTTAAGAATCTGACGCAGTTTAACAGGATCAGTAAAAATCGTTGGAGGGAGTGTTTCATCTTGCGAAAGAGAAAAGGTTAAGCCTTTCTCTTCTATGAGTGGGCGGAAGTTGGCTTGTAAATATCCCGTCAGGTCAAGAAGTTGTAACTCTTCAACCGTAACTTCCTGCTTGCCGGATTCAATTTTTGCAAGATCCAAAACACCATTTATCAAAGTGAGAAGGTCAACACCGCTATTGTGGATTGTTTGGGAAAACTCCACTTGTTTCTTGGTCAAATTGCCTTTTTTATTGCTGGCTAAATTTTCAGCCAAGAGAAGTAAACTGTTTAGAGGAGTACGTAATTCATGGGACATATTAGCGAGAAATTCAGATTTGTATTTACTGGCAAGGGCTAATTCCTCGGCTTTCATTTCCAGTTCATTTTTAGCTTGTTCTAAGACAGACTTCTGTTCTTCCAGCCGGTAAGTCTTTTCGTTTAATTCTTCGTTAGTAGCTCGTAGTTCTTCACTTTGGGCCTGAAGCTCTTTTTCAGATTCTTTGAGACTTACCGCTCTTTCTTCCAACTCTTCATTGGCTGTTTGTAATTCTTCTTGTTGGTTGAGTAGTTCACCCGATTGCCGCCTGGTTTCCTCCAAAAGTTCCCTTAAACGAGTGCGGGACTGAGCAGTGTTGATGGTTATGGCAATACTTTCTGTGAGACGAGAGAGAAATTCTTGGTCAACGGTGGAGAATTCGGTGAATGAACCAAGCTCTAAAACCCCTTTCACTTCATCCTCAAAGAGAAGTGGGACTGCCATAAGATGACGGGGCGGAGATTCTCCAAGCCCGGAGGAAATGTGGATGTAATCATCAGGTAATTCGGAGACAAGAATTGGATGTTTTTCAAAGGCTGCTTGACCTGCCAGTCCTTCACCGATCTGAAAGTGCTGGTGAAGATTTTCTGGCTGGGCATATGCATAACTCCCCATCAAGGTGAGGGTGGCTTTTTCATCCATCACATAGATGGCACCCACTTGCATATCGATATAATCGGCCAAGGCACTAAGCAGGTTTTGGCAGAGAATGGTAACGGATTGCTCTCCGCGCATATGATCATTAATTTTCGCCAATCCCTGTCGTAATTCATTTTGACTCTGGCTTTTCTCCAGTGCTGATTTGATTTCTGTAATGTCTGTAAAATGTTCCAGACCACCAATAATCTCTCCGTTTTGATCTCTTATTGCTGCAGCAGTATATTTTACCGGTATTGCAGTTTGTTCAGGATCTATGGAAGTCTCACCAGTTATGGTTTGGTGTGAACGCATGGCTTGAAAAAGAGGGCAATCGGAGGTCTGGCAGATGGGTGTTTTGAATAGACTGTAACAATTTTTACCAAGACAATCGTTGGGCGATTCTCCAACAACATTAGCACCGATTGGATTGATATAGGTAATTCGGAAATGCGTGTCGATTGAAAAAACAGGGGTTGGCAGGTTATCTAAATGTTCAACTAGAATTTTGGCTTCAGCCAGGCTTTGTTTATTTTCTTCGGACATTTTCCTCAACATAGTGGTCATGTGGGAAAGGGCGCGCCCAAGTTCATCCTCTTCTGATCTTGTTGAGACTTCCTGGGTGTAATCGCCGTTGGAAACAAGATTGGCCTGTGTTACTACGGATCGGAAATTTTCAACCATTTGGTTGACTGAGTTGCCCAGCCTGTCTTTTTGGCTTCTGATTGTGACTGTTTGGCTCAGGTCACCGATAGCCACAGCATCACAGACGTTTGCAACGGAACGAAAAGAGCGAACAACCTCTCTGAAACCGGCGCTCATTAGGCCTATTTCATTGGATGATATGGGAATATTCTCATAAGCTAAATCCCCCTCAGCAACCTTCGAAGCCCACTCTGACAGTTTTTTTACCGGATTAAGAATGTTGCGGGCAACTAATGCAGCAATAAAGAGGCTGAGAAGTACAACTCCAAGTACAACAGCAAGCATTTGCAACATAATGGCCCGGTTTTTCTCAATTATGTTCATTGCTTCTTGATTAAAGCCGGAGATTCGCAGGTCAACTTCCTGGATTCTTTCTTCTACGGGGTTGGGATCAATACCGATTTGAATACTGCCAATAATTTCTTCTCCCAACACAATATTGCGGTTAACAAGTTCTAATCCGGTAACCATTTTAGAAGATGCAAGAGGTTGCCCTTCCACATCAAGGAATGCAACAAAATTGATCTCAGGATCTTGAATCAGAGTATCGACAAAAAGTTCTAAAGTGGAAAAGTCATAGCCAATAAGAGGGTTGGGCGCAATGGTGGCCATGACTGAAGAAAGTACTTGGATTTTCATCTCCTGGCTTTTCTTAATGAATTCTTCTTCCTGTTGTTTCTCACTGTCAAACATGTTTATGGCACGGTCAAGCTGAGTAATTTGTTGATTGCCGGAAAGATAGATATTTGCAGCCAAGAGTAAAAACATGATTCCTGCGATGAGAGAAAGCAACATCATGATTTGGGCAAGCAGGCCAAACTTTGGTTTCATTAAAACCCTCATTTTCTTTCTATCCTACAAAGGCATCCCTGTCGAATTATACCAGGTTTTGCTATTTAGGAATTACCTTATCAACTGTCCGAATTATTTCTTTAAGGTTGTTATAGTCTTTCGGAGTCACAAGAGTAAAACCTCGGAGGTTTTTTTTGATGGGCAAATACACTTTGGGATCTTTGAGGTTTAAAAATGCGGTCCTGATTTTTTTAGCTGTTTCGTCATCCACACTAGGCCCCATAACAAAAACGTGCTCATATACCGGCTCTGATTCGGCAATTACTTTTAGTCCCTTTCCAATATATTTTTGAGCAATATTTGGCTTGAGGCCACCGCCTTGAAATCGATTACTGATAATTCCTTTTGCAACATTATCGTGGGAGCCAACAAAATGATATGATATAGAATCGAAGATGCCAGCCTGGATGAGCATGTAAGCTGGCATGATACATGAAAGGGTAGATTTGCGATCGCCAAAGGCGATTTTTTTTCCCTGCAGATCTTTGAGCGAGGTAAATGGAGAGTCTTCCCGCACGACAAACACACCTTTGAAAGTTGGAGTACCGTCTTGGTTGCGAAGGGCGGCAGCAATACGAAACTTACCAGGGTACTGTTGGCTCAGAATAGCAAAAGAGGCAGGTCCTATATAGGAAAAATCGACAGCTCCTTCAACCAGAGCAGCCGTCGCCATCTCATAATTTATGGAGCTTCTGAATGAAATTTTTACATCAAGTTCTTTTTCCAGGTGTTTTAAAAGTGGGGAGAACATGCGCATCAGTTCAACGGGTTTCTTGAAAGGGTGCACTCCAAACATGAGGTGTTCTTGGCCGGCAGAGACATTGTTAGCACTAGACAGAAAGAAAAATGTAACTGCAAAAACAAGGGCAATATTTTTGTACATGTTCATATGGGCAACCGACAGTCTTCAAAAAGTAAATGATGAGATGGGTATGTATAATTCTATATCTATAATAGGTTACAAGTCAATTTGACATATATTGATATGTCCTCTAAGCTTATAGAAAATAAACTTAAATAGAGGCTTATCCAATGCGTTTCTTAACAATACTTATGGTCATTACCCATTTGCTCATTTCTGTAACAACTTCTTGGGCTGAGTCCATAGATCATCAAGGGGAGCGTCTCAAGTTTGGTATTTTTCCAAACATGAGTCCTGATGCACTTTTTAATACATTTAATCCTATTGCCAAGCGGTTGGAAAAGGAATTGGGGCAGCCTGTTCAAGTGGTTACAGCGCCTTCTATTCATCTCTATCTTGAACGGGCCAAAGCGGCTGAATATGATTTTGCATATCCCTGTGTCAGTCATTATTTCGCCATGCAGAAAGAGGCTGACTATTCAGTGGTGGCGCGTGGGTTACCTTCTTATTATGGGGTGGTTATTGTTCACAAAAACAGTGATATTAACACACTCGGTCAGCTCAAGGGGAAGAAAATTGCGGTGGCTGGAAAAGGATCCTACGGTGGTTTTAAATTTCTCGATGTCAGGCTAAATAAAATCGGATTTGATACGAAAAAAGACGTGTCTTTTGTTTTTTTGGGAAGACTCGATTCGGTGATTCACGGTGTGGCTCGAAAGTCATTTGATGCTGGTGTTACGCGTTTAGACACGTTGGAAAGTAAACCTTTTCATGGTATCAGTGGACACTTGAAAATTATTGAAACCTCAGAGGAAATACCACAGTTCCCATTTGTGGTTCGTAAAGGTTTGGACAAGAAAATGGTGGACGCTTTCACTAAGGTCCTGACGGCAATAAACATGGATAATGGAGAAGATAAGTCTTTTCTCAACAAGCTCCGTATGCAGAAAATCGTCCCATCCACTAATGCGGATTATAAAGATTTTCGTAAGGTATTAATGAAAACAAAAGGAATGATGGGTGGTGGAATGGGGATGTAAAGATTAGTGTTGTAGTGCTTGATTGGCCGTGTATCCAGCGCCTGGATACACGGCCTTTTTCTTTTGAAGAAATGCTGATACTAAGGGCCTGTAAACGTCATACTAATCTATTGCATGGGCGAGCATGTCGAATTGCATTGCAAGGGATTCACAAGGTTGACCTGATATGAGGCCTTCTGCTTCTGTGGTCGAAATATACGATTTTAAATGGTGGTTTGCCTGCCTGAGATCTATGGCCCATGCTTTATATTCATCACTGTATTGGAGGTCAAATGTAATATCTTGTTCCGCAAGAGAGGGATACATTTCCACTATGGTTCTATAGAGCTTTTCAGTCTGGATCACGTAAATTCCTAGTGGTAGTTTGTTAGCAAAAAAATGATGGTTTGTTTGTTACCATCGTTCAGAATACAGTGGTTATACATTACCAATGGCAAGGCGGCGATAATTTTAAGATTCTCTTTGTTTTTTCTTTTTTGCTCTGTTGTTTGCAAAAAGTCTCTGATCAGTATACATTCACCTGTTGCCTTTTTTGAACTATGTGTTTCTATCGTCCTGTAATTACGTTATTTGTTGAGGTTTGCACAGTGAAAATTGTGTTGGCGCATAATGCCGGTTTTTGTCTTGGTGTCCGTCGAGCAGTTGAAACAACCATTGATCTTGTACATCAGGAAAAATCGGGCATATCTACCTTCGGACCATTAATTCATAATCCTCAGGTCCTTGATCTCCTTGAAGAACAGGGAGTTTCAATTCTCAAGGATATTCCTGAGGAGACTGATGGGACCGTCATAATCCGTGCCCATGGTGTGCCTCCAGAGCAAAAAGAGGCGTTAATCAAGTCCGGCGCCAAAGTGCAGGATGCAACCTGCCCCCGAGTGGTAAAAGTCCAGGCTATCATTAAAAAGTACAGAAAGAAGGGGTATGAAACTATCATTATCGGTGACAAGGACCATGCGGAAGTCGTCGGCTTGATGGGATATGCCGAACCCATGGTTCATGTGGTCAGTGATGAGCGTGATATTGTATCTCTGGAAGTCACAAGTCCATATATAATAGTCAGCCAGACCACCCAGGATAAAACGATCTTCAATCAATTATGTGAGCTGATTGCAGCAAAATTCCCCAATGGAGAGGTTTTCAACACTATTTGTGATTCCACCAGAAAAAGGCAGGATGAGGTGCGGGATCTCTGTAAAAAGGTCGATGCCATTGTAGTTGTTGGTGGAAAGAAGAGCGCAAACACTCAAAGGCTTGGGCAAATCGCCGAAGAGAGGGGGTGTTTTGTTTTTATGGCAGAAACAGAAGATGACCTGGATTTTGATAAATTAAAAGAATATTCTCGGGTGGGGGTAACGGCCGGGGCATCAACGCCGATCTGGATGATTAATCGGATTATTAGAGTTCTGGAGTCTATTCCAGGAAAGGATGAGGGCTTACTTAACTCTTTTCTCTTCAAGGCCATATGGTATCTACTTGCCACAAATATTTATGTTGCTTTCGCTGGAGGCTTACTTGCATATGGGTGTACAGAATTACTTGGCGCCAATTTAGGCAGCCATCCTTTCTGGCTTGCAGGTGGCTATCTCTTTGCCATGCATAATTTTAATCGTATAGCCAATCGTGAGTCCGGCAAGTTCAATAATCCGCTCAGGTTGAGATTTTTCCAAACCTTTCGATGGCCCATAATGATAACATCAATAATTGCCTTGGCCATTGCCCATTTCATTGCCTATGGCTTTGGACACGCCGCTTTTTATTTGCTGTTTGGTATGAGTATTCTGGGCGTTTTGTATAGTGTCCGGGTTGTTCCTAGGGCCATTTCTAAACTTATCAAATTTCGTCGTTTAAAGGAAATACCAGGCTCGAAAACCTTCTTTATTGCCCTGGCGTGGGCATTTGTCGCAGTTCTACTCCCTGCCTTGGCCATTGAAAAACCCGATCTGCAAACATTGGCCGTGTTCTCAGTTGTTCTCTGTATCGTATTTGTACGAAACGCTTTGTTTGATGTTTTTGATGTGCAGGGGGATCGTATAGTAGGGAAAGAAACTTTGCCGGTTTGCATAGGAGAAAGAAAGACCATGCATCTCCTGCAAGGCATTCTGCTTTTAGTCTTTGTGGTGCTTTTTGGGTTACCCTTATTAGGACTTATTCCATACTGGTCCTATATTGCTATACCGGCTCTATTCCTCTTGTTTTTCATTGTGAGGCTCTATTTGAAAGGCTCAGTAAGACATGGAACAAGGCTTGAATTTGCTGTAGAGTCGGTATTTATTTTGTGGAGTATTTTGCTGGTGGGTGGTCGTGTTTTTCTTACTGGCTAGATAATGCCAGGGACCCATTGTTTAGAAGCGATTGCACATGTGATTGATATTATTTTCCTTAGGGAGATGTCATGCTTAGTTGGTTCAAAAAGAAGTTAAAGAAAAAAGAAGAGCAGGTTCAGGTAGAGCCAAGTTCTTCCACCCCTGAAATAAGCAGTCAACCGGGTGAAGCCTTAGCCAGTGAGCAAGTAACCAAGCCTGTTGTAAAGAATTTTAAAACCAGGCTACGGGAAAGGCTTGCTAAAACTAGGGAAGGGTTAATCGCCCGAGTAGATAATTTGCTCTCAGGACGTAAAACCATTGATCCTGAACTCTTTGATGAACTTGAAGAGGTGCTTTTTACTGCTGACCTCGGCGTTAAGACCACACAAGATTTACTGGATAAAGCGCGTACGCAAGTTAAAAGACAAGAATTGAGTGACCCTCAGGCTTTAAAGGGAGTTTTGCAAGAAGCCATTTTTGAGTACTTGCATACCCCCTCAGAAGATGAGACAGCACTTTCATTGCCGGAGAATGGCCCTTTTGTCATCATGGTCGTCGGCGTCAATGGGGTGGGGAAAACCACCACTATTGGGAAAATAGCCCACAAGTTTAAAGAATCCGGCCAATCGGTACAATTGGTGGCTGCTGACACCTTTCGGGCTGCGGCTGTGAACCAATTGAAGATCTGGGGTGAACGCACCGGGGTTGAAGTTATATCTAAACCTGAAGGTGCTGATCCTTCCGCGGTTGTCTTTGATGGCCTGGAAAGTGCTTTGAAAAATGAGACCGATGTGGTGATTATCGACACAGCCGGTAGGCTGCATACCAGATCAAACCTCATGGAAGAGCTCATGAAAATTAAGCGAGTCATGGCCAAAAAAATTCCAGAGGCGCCCCACGAGGTACTCTTAGTGCTTGATGCAACCACAGGGCAGAATGGAGTTTCGCAAATGAAACTCTTTAATGAAGCTGTTGATGTGACCGGCCTTGCTTTGACCAAACTTGACGGCACTGCCAAGGGGGGAATAGTGGTGAATATATGTCATGAGTTTGGTATTCCCATCCGGTTTATTGGTATTGGCGAGCAGATGGAAGATCTGCGGGATTTTGACTCAAAAGAATTTATTGAAGCATTGTTTGGTATACGCGAACAGTAAGAAGAGACTGAAGGGTGCCCGGATGATGTTTATTCGTGCAACTTTGGGCCTTAAAGGCTTGAAAATATGATATATCGACGACATGAGTCGCCCGGTTGTGGTGGCTGCCTTCTTTTTCTCATTCTTTTTCTCCTGATTATAGGGGGAATGCCACTGCTCCTGCAGATTTTTGGCTTTATCCTCTTTGCTGGGCTTACAGTTATATTTTTATTGTTTTTCGGATTTTGGGGATTTTCTTACTATATCAAACGTAAGGTAAGCGAATATGAGCAGTCCCAGACTGAATCCCACAATCATTTTGTTTCACTGCTGGTCAATATACTTGTCCGGGTGGCAGGTGAGGATGGGGATGTCTCAAAGGCTGAAATAAATACGATTCTGAATTTTTTCCGCACCAGGTTGCATTATTCCCAAAGCCAGATTTTCTGGGTAAAAGAGTTGTGTAAGGAGGCACAGCACAATACCGAACCTCTTGATGATCTGCTGAGCCAGTTCCGTGAAAGTTTTGCCTATGAACCACGGTTGATACTTGTTGATCTCATTTACCAGGTACTCTTTTCTCAGCCTTCCGTCAGTGAGAAAGAAAAGGAATTAGCCCAATACATTGCAGATTTCTTAGGTATTGCTGCCTATGACCAGCAATCCATACGAGGTAGATATTATAGTCAGTTTCACCGACAGGCTTCGGATGAAAATCGTTATTATGAAATATTAGGTCTGCAACCAGGAGCAAGTCCTGAAGAAATTAAAAAGGCATACAGAAAACTCAGCATGCAATATCATCCTGATAAAGTGATGCATCTTGGTGAAGAGTTTCAACAGGTTGCTGAAGAAAAAATGAAAGAACTCAATGCTGCGTATCAGTACTTGAAAGGGAAATAAGAAGAGTATACTGGGTGGAAAATTTAGCCAAGAAACCAACCATTCTTGTCCTTGAGCCATATTATGGTGGATCCCACAGAACTTTTTTGAAGGGCTTGGAGAAAAACCTGCCATTTCATTTTATCTATCTCACCTTACCCGCTCGCAAATGGAAATGGCGTATGCGTCTCGCTGCCATTTCTTTTGCCCATGCGTTGTCTGATTATCAACCCGCTGATTTGATTTTATGTTCAACTTTTATAGACGTTGCTACCTTCCGAGCTCTTGCGCCACAGTGGGCCAAACAGGTTCCAATTTTCACATATTTCCATGAGAATCAATTTGCCTATCCGGTGCAGGTCAACGATGAGCGTGATTTTCATTTTGCTTTGACAAACTATACCTCGGCCCTTGCTTCGGATGGACTGGCTTTTAATTCTAAATATAACCTGGAAACTTTTCTTAAAGGTGTTCGGGATTTGTTGAAAAAAGCCGATGACATGAAGATGCCTGGGACTGAATCAATGATTCGGGAAAAATCATTGGTCCTCCATCCTGGTTTGGACTTTTCCCTTTTTAAATCTTCCAGGTATTCTGGTATTGAAGGGAAAAAGGAAGCACCGGTCATTGTGTGGAATCATCGTTGGGAGCATGATAAAAATCCAGGCCTTTTTTTTGAGACCTTATTTCGGATGGATGAGGAAAACTTGGCCTTTCAACTTGTGGTACTTGGCCAGTCGTTCCAAAGATGCCCAGACATTTTTGAAAAGGCGCGTGAGAAACTTGCCCGCCGGATTTTACATTTTGGATTTTGTCAGTCGCGGGAAGAATACGTGGCATGGCTCCAAAAGGGTGATATTGCAGTATCCACTGCCGAACATGAATTTTTTGGTCTGGCGATTATAGAGGCTGTGCGTGCCGGGTGTCGGCCTGTTCTTCCATGCCGCTTGTCATATCCCGAGCTTTTCCCTCGGGAATACTTGTATGAGGGGAATGCATTGTACCCTGCCTTGATTGACGCCATGCGCCAAAGAAGATTGGCAGAAGAGAAATCCGTGCAGTTAACAGACCGTTTTGCCTGGGAGAATTTGGCAGGGAAGTATCAAGAATGGCTGGGCACAGCCCATTAAACAAAGTATGAATTCAGATGGACTTAGCCTTGGAAATTGTCATCCAGAAAGCAGCATTCCTTGGGCGATAAATCAAAACGGATTTCTGCTTCTTTAATCAACTGAGGGCGTGTTTTCTCAGGATTCGATTGGGAAGTTTCACTTACCCAGCGTAGAGCTTTTCGAACTTTTTCTCCTGCGGGCTGTATGGCATCCGTCTCAGACATGGCTTCATTATCTCCGTACATAACATTCGAATCTGTCTTACATGATACCAGGTAGGACGATTGAAGAGAGTATGTTTTGTTTATTCTTCTCTCACTGGTTTTAATATAATTCCACCCAGTGGTGGCACTGTAAGTTCCACAAAACAGGGAGCTTCGCCATGGGGTTCATTGACAGCCTGGCGAGGGGCACCGTTACTCACATCACTTCCACCAAATCCTTGCAGGTCGGAGCAGAATATTTCTTGATACAGGCAGTTTTCCGGCACTCCCATGCGATATCCATGGATGACCTGGGGAGTGTAATTGAGCAGAATAACAAGATGATCCTTTCTGTCTTTGGCAAAACGGCAAAATACGATGATGGAATTGTCCACGTCTTTGAAATCAATCCACTGAAACCCATCATGGGTAAAATCAACTTCCCAAAGGGCTGGATTGTCTGTATATAATTGGTTCAACGCACGGACGAATTGCTGCAATTGGGCATGTTCCATGCGCTGTTCAATAAGATGCCAATCGAGACTTGCTTTACAATCCCATTCGTTCAATTGTCCAAATTCTCCCCCCATGAAGAGGAGTTTTTTGCCGGGATGAACCCATAGATAGAGATAGAGCAAACGCAGGTTGGCAAATTGTTGCCAGCGGTCACCGGGCATTTTTGACAGGAGAGAACATTTTCCATGGACCACCTCATCATGGGATAGAGGGAGAATAAAGTTCTCTGAAAAGGCGTAGAGCAGTGAAAAAGTAAGGCTGTTATGGTGATATTTTCGATAGAGTGGATCACTTGAGAAATAGGCCAGCGTATCATTCATCCAGCCCATATTCCATTTAAAGCCAAAGCCGAGGCCACCTTCATTGGTCGGTTTGGAGACTCCGTAAAAGCTGGTGGATTCTTCTGCAATCATCATGATGCCTGGATACCGTTCATAAACTATGGCATTCATGTGTTTGAGAAATTCAATAGCCTCAAGGTTTTCTTTGTCACCATACTGATTGGGTACCCATTCTCCTTCATCACGGCCGTAGTCAAGATAGAGCATGGAAGCAACGGCATCTACTCGTAATCCATCAATATGGTATTTGTCGATCCAGAACAAAGCATTGGCAATGAGAAAGTTTTCGACTTCATGGCGGGTATAGTTGAAGACTAGGGTGCCCCATTCTTGATGGGATCCTTGACGTGGATCTTCGTGCTCATAAAGAGCTGTGCCATCAAAATGCCCAAGACTGTGTCCATCAGTGGGAAAATGAGACGGCACCCAGTCGAGCAGTACACCTATGCCTTCCTGGTGGCAGCGATCTACGAATTTCATGAAATCCTTTGGAGAGCCATACCGGCTGGTTGGGGCATAGTATCCGGTGACTTGGTATCCCCAGGATTCATCCAAAGGATGCTCCATGATGGGCAATAATTCAATATGGGTAAATCCCATATCTTTCACATAAGGGATAAGGTAATCAGCCAATTCACCGTAACTTAATAATCGGCCTGGGTCACTGGGATCACGGCGCCATGAAGAGAGATGCACTTCGTATATTGAAATGGGTTGTTCATGTTGCGCTTTATCTCTTCTGCCAGTCATCCACTGGTCATCGGACCACGAATACTCATTGAGGCTATACACCAATGAGGCACTCTTGGGGCGGACTTCAGAAAAAAACTGAAAAGGATCTGCCTTTTCGAGGACATCTCCATTTTGGGTTCTAATTTCAAATTTATATGCTTCCCCTTCACCGAGATCAGGGACGAAAATTTCCCAGATACCGCATACACCTAATGATCGCATCTGGTGCACGCGACCATCCCAATAGTTGAAATTACCAATGACGCTCACGCGACGAGCAGAAGGACACCACACTCGAAATACTGTGCCCTTTGTTCCATTCACAGTAATAATGTGGGCCCCAAAGCGGTTGAAAATCTCATAATGGGTCCCATTGTTAAACAGGTAGCAGTCAAATTCGTTGAGCAGGGTGCCAAATCTATAGGGATCTTCAAAATGTTGGGTAACTTGATGGGGATATATTGCTTCGAAAGAATAGGAAAAATCATTGTTTGATCGGTCTACTGTGATTTCATAGAGACCATGGTCATGGATTTTTTCCATTTGTATTTTGGCGTCATCCAAAATAAGAAACAAGTTCTCAGCATGGGGCTGAAAGGTCCGAATGATAGATTTGCTTGCGTCATTGGGATCTTGGTGAACACCCAGAACCTGGTGAGGTTCATGGTGGTCTGAATGGATTATGCGGTCCAGTTCACTGGCCAAGCTCATTATTTATTCCCTCAATGGTTATCTTCAAAAGAAAGTTCAATTTTTAGGTCCGTCAAAAATAATTCACCCGAAGAATTAAACGAAATTCGTGATGAATCCGGTTGCAATGTTTGGAATTGTTTTTGTACGGACCGGCGAATTTTCCTGAAAAATCAAAAAAAAATACTCTACGAATTACAGCTTACGTTAATCTAGCATATTTTGACAAGGGTTGATTGCAATCTTTTATATAAATATGCATTTATTTGATAAAGCTGATCTATCTTGACTGTTCTCCGATCCTGGTGATAATATAGCAAAACTCTATTGATATAAACCAGGAGGCAAGTCAAGTGGAACATGACGATCCGCAATCCGGACTGAAAATGGAAAGTTTGCAAGGGCAATTTTTACTGGCCACCCCACAGATGCCTGATCCGAGATTTCGTGAGCAGATCATTTTGATTTGCTCTCATAATGAAGAAGGAGCCATGGGGTTTGTGGTTAACCAGCCAAGTCCTTATACAATGGCTGAAATATACGAGGGAGCGAAGCTGGAAATTCCCAAGGGAGAACTCCCCTTTGTTTATATCGGTGGTCCGGTTGAAATGACCACAGTCTATTTTCTTTTTTCATCAGATTATTCGCCATTTAACTATTTGGATGTGACTGACAAGATAAGAATATCTGGAGATTCGGACATCCTGATGGACATTGCCGAAGGTAAAGGGCCGGAAGATTATATTTTTTTACTTGGTTATGCTGGTTGGGGACCGGGTCAACTGGAGGCCGAATTAACCATGAATGGTTGGATTACACTCCCTTCTGAGTATGATGATATTTTTCATACTCCAGACTCTCAAAAGTGGAAAAAAGTTGCCGCACGATATGGTATCGATATAACCCTGGTGGGTGATGTCGTCGGTAATGCCTGATTCCAGGTGCATGTTGCATTTTCTCGATAAAGTTCAAAAGAATATTGAAAAAGCCAAGGTCAGCATTATTAATGCACCCTATGCCGAATCTGTGTCGTGGGGGAAGGGGACCGAAAATGGTCCAGCCGCTTTGTTGGAGGCTTCCCAAGCATTGGAAAGTTTCGACGATGAACTCCTCTTTGAAACATGGCAGCATGGCATAGAGACTTTACCATCCCTGGAGCTCAAAGGATTGCCGGCCCAAGAAGCCTGCCAAGTTATTTGCATGGCAGTAGAAAAGGAGTTGCAGAAAGGGAGATTACCCGTCACTCTTGGTGGAGAGCATACGGTTTCTCTTCCAGCAGTAGCAGCATGTATGCGTCATTTTTCACACTTGCATGTCGTACACATTGATGCGCATCTTGATTTGCGTGACTCGTATAAAGGAGACTTTTTGAGTCATGCTTGCGTAATGAGACGTGTTGATGATCTGGGTATTCCGGTGGTCCACATTGGTATTCGATCATTTTCTAAAAAAGAATGGCAGTTCATGCAAAAACGGTGGGACTCTGTTTTTACCATGCAGAGAATCCGGCAAGAGAGCCAATGGCAGAAGCAGGTCTTACAACAGATTAGCGGACCGGTTTATTTGTCCTTTGATGTGGATGGCTTTGATCCTGCAATTATGCCTGCCACCGGCACCCCGGAGCCCGATGGGCTTTCCTGGCACCAGGCAACCAGCATGATAAAAGCAATTGCAATGAATAAACAGATTGTGGGAATGGATATTGTTGAACTCGCACCATTTACCGGCGGTCATCACGCTGATTTTACCGCTGCAAAACTATTATATCGGGTACTGGGTTATATCCTTGGGCCAATACAGAGGGATGTGTAATGAAGGTTGTTTTTGAATGTCAGCAATGTGGAAATTGTTGCCAGGGGGACACGACAGTATCCCTTGATGCATCTGATCAGGAAAGACTCATCAAACACCTGGGACTACCTGAAGTGGAAGTGCATGAAAAATATCTACGGAAAACCGGTTCGGTAATTCAAATGAAAACCGTGGATGGCCATTGTATATTTTATGATAATGGATGCACGGTTCATGAAGGTAAACCCTGGCGATGTACCCAGTGGCCACTTCACCCAAGTATTCTGACCGACCATGCAAATTATATGGCAATTTCCAGTTCCTGTCCCGGCCTTGGAAAGGGTATGGACTATCAGGAGTTCTGCAAAAAGTTTAAGGACATCATTGCAAACCTGGACAAGGAGGAGGACCGGTGAAAAAAGGTCCCCTGCGATTTACCTTTATTTTTCTTGGCAAAACGAAAAAATCGTATCTTACCGATGCCATAGATGATTTCAAAAAACGTCTTGGGCATTATGTCGCCGTTTCCGTCAAAACCATTAAAGAAAAATCTTTTAGCACAAAGGTCCCCATTAAGAAGGTGATGGATGAAGAGGCCAAACAAATTTTGGCCCATGTCTCCCCTCAAGATTATGTTGTTACTTTAGATAGCAGGGGCAAACAATATTCGTCAGAAAAATTGGCGGTATTGCTCGAAGAATGGCAGGGACAGGGAAAACATCAGGTTACAGTAATTATTGGTGGATCTAACGGTCTTGCTCAAACGGTTTTGGATCGCTCTCACCTGGTTTTATCACTTTCGAAAATGACTTTTACACATGATATGGCTCGATTTATAATTTTAGAACAATTCTATCGTGCCTTTACAATACTAGGGCGAACAGGGTATCATAAATAGCAATTTAAATATTCTGCTGATAGATACAGCTTTGAGAAATAAACAGTTGAGATGAATGAGGAGTGCCCATGGTCAGTTCTATAATTAATCAGTCCGATATTCTATTGGAATCAGGAACCAATGAACTGGAAATTATTACACTGTATATCAATAGAATTGACGCGGCAACCGGCAAGGTAATCAGAACCGATTATGGCATTAATGCCGCCAAGGTAAAAGAACTTGTTGCGATTCCAGAGGATATTACCGAAGTACCTGACAGTCCTGAATGTGTTCAAGGTGTATTTTTGTTACGAGAGCAAACTATTCCACTGATTGATCTCTGTAATTGGTTTCAGTATGAACCTGATACATCGCCGGAAAATGTCGAAAAATGGGTGGTAATCGTTACTGAAATTAATGGTAAAATGTTCGGTTTTTTAACCCATGGAGTGGACAAAGTCTATAGAGTTTCCTGGACTCAAATTCAACCACCTCCCGATATGATTGCCGAGTGTAAAACCATCACCGGTATTTGTCTAGTGGAGAAACTTCTTATTCAGATGGTGGATTTTGAATCAATCACCGCCTCCATTGATCCCACCATGAAATTAAAACAACCTGAAAACACAGGCCAGGCATTAAGCTCTGTGGATCATTCGAATAAGTTTGTTGTTGTGGCTGACGATTCACGCCTCATTATGGATCAGATCCGTAGTACACTTAGGACGGCGGGCTTTAAATTACGCACCTTTGCCGATGGCCAGGCAGCGTGGGATTTCCTAAGTGATTTAATGGACTCAGGAGAGGTGCATGAAAGGCTTCTCGCCGTGGTTTCTGATATTGAAATGCCTCGCATGGATGGTCACCATCTCTGCAGCCGAATCAGAGAGGAACCCATCTTCGATACCATCCCAATCATTCTCTTTTCTTCCATGATTAATAAGGCTCTGACCCTTAAAGGAAAGGAAGTGGGGGCCGATGATCAGATTACCAAGCCTGAGCTTGGTCAACTGGTTGATAGATTGCGTCTCTGTATCAAGCAAAAGCGAGAGGTAGGGTAACTCGTTCATTCATTTTTAAAGCTTTCTTCGGTGGCCGATGCATAATGGCTACTAATAAAGTCACTGATTGTCTCAATTGCTGTTTCATGGGCCTCAGGGAAGGCTATTCCTATGTCATAGTTTGTTGGACCATAGGTTTCTATTCTTACCACCGTCCCAGTCACATAGAGTGGCCCTGTTTCTTTTATAGGTATGGTCAATTCCAGTGTGTCGCCTAAATCATACGATTTTTCACTCTCAAAAAGAATTCCACCAATACTAATATTTTTTCCACTGCCAGCCATTGCCGATGTATTTTTTTCTTTAAGACAACGAATTGCTATTTTTTTCTGAAAATCCATGCGCAGATATTGTCTCTTATTGGTAGAAAAATGGGTCACCATATTTTTTCCGGAAGCCTTGGCATGGTATAAGGCCTGGTCTGCCTTTTTTAAGAGTTCTTCGGGGCCAGAGGAGTCTTGTGGAAATGAAGATACACCGCCGCTGATGGTTACCTGCACATCTTGGCCATTTATTTTGAAAATATTATTGAGCAGCTTAAGACGTATGCGTTCGCCAAGAACGAGGGCATTTATCTTGTCGGTTTCCGGTAGGATTATTGCTAATTCTTCGCCACCATAGCGTGTTGCTATATCCTCTGTTCTTTTTTCTTCTATAATAAATTCGGCGGTCTTTTTTAAAACCTCATCGCCGACAGGATGCCCGAAGTCATCATTGAGGTTTTTAAAGTTGTCAAGATCAAGAAACAGAAGGGAAAGGTCGGTTGAATGTCTCACAGCACGGGCGAATTCCCGTTCAAGGATGTCATCAAAGTAATGACGATTGAAAAGTTTTGTAAGTTTATCGTATTTGGAGCGTTGTTCCGTTTGTTCGAAAAGATGTATTTCAATGACCTTCGGGTTGTGCAGGGATTTATTAATTGAGCAGAAATAATCACAGAGTGCGGTTCTTATATTGACAGTCCTGTCGAGTTTTTTGCAGAGGTTTTCCCAGTGGGAAACAATGCTCAACCAGGTTTTTTCTGCTTCTTCAGCGGGTAGATCAAGATTGGTTAAAATATGAAAGAGTATGGTATACGCTTCGTTTCCTTTACTCTTGCACAAAGAGGTGATTGCTGTAATGAGACTTTCATCTTCACCGGCATGTTTCTGCAGGCATTCAAGGATTTCGTTGCGATCATTTTCCATGGATTATCTCCCTGGTTTTTTCAAGAGAGCTTCTTTGGCAGGTACTGAGTTATTTCACTTAGTTTAGGCAAGAGACAATATACCTGAAACTCAAAAGGCCCTTAATATCGTAATCGATATTAAGGGCCTTAAATATTCAGATGCAGCATAAATAAGTTACCAGGTCTTTATTTGTACCTGATAAATCTTAAGGGCTTCATTACCATCTTTATATTTAAATTCTACTTTGTACAAGCCGGGTTTGGTCACATACTTGGAGATTTTCTTCTCCACAGGTTTCACATCTTTGGCAGATGAAGCTTTATCATAAAAGCTGGATAGCTTGAGGTTTCTGGGTGACCATTCTGCTACTTCTTTACGTTTACCGTTAGGCATATGGAGGTAGACTTCACCATAGGTATCATTGGTTTTTTTCCCATAAGCGTGAAAAACCAGGCTGGAATTTTTGCCTACCTGGTCAACCTGGAAGGAATAAACGTTATTTTTCATATTGCCACTGGAGCCGGCGATGCCTTCCTGGGTGCTGAGATAAGATCGAGGGTTATCTTTACTCATGGCGACAGGTTTGCTTTTTTCTGTAGCTGGCAGGGTTGCTTTTTCCACCTTTGGAGTTGGAGCAGATTCTGCAGGTGTGGAAACTTTTGGAGTGGTGCCCATTTGTTTTTTTCTTTCTGTTTGAACGACCAGAGCGCCTGCCAAATCACTTTTTACAATCAGTTGTTTTTCTAACTTTTCTAACTGCGCAATATAATTTGTGTGCGCACGGTTCAGAGTTTTATTTTTAAAAGCGGCAAGTTCTACTTGCTGTTTTTTATTGATGGAAGAGAGTGTATCTTTTTCAAGCATGTCCAATTTGGCTTTGAAATCTGCATTTATCTTGGCAAGCTCTTGATCACGAGCAGCTTCCAAGGCACGTTTCTTTTGAACATAAGGGATGGTTTTGAGGGCATCCTGCCGTTCAGCAGCCATTTTTTTCTTAAGCTGTTGCACTTTTGCTGGACTGGCAGCCTGCTTTTTTTCAACTTCGTATGCTTTGCGAAGCTGGATTAATTGGGGTGGTTCACTTTCAATGGTAAGAACTTCAGCAATAACACTGGTAGTGGAAAAAAGAAGGAGAAAACCAAGAATGAAAACTCCTCTGGCGTACATGGGGACCTCCTGAACAATATTATTTGAAGAAAATCAAAGACAAAGGATCAATTTTACACTGTTTTTGCTTACCTTGCAACAAAGGCTACATCGCAGCCGATGATTCCTGCTGCTCATCACCATACTCCTCTCGCACAGCAGAAATTTCTTCCATGGAGTCAAGGAAGAGATCGACTAGATCAGGGTCAAAATGTTTGCCACGGCCTTCCTTAATAATATCAACAGCTTTCTCAATGGGATATGCTTTTTTGTAAACTCTGTCAGATGTCAATGCATCGAAAACATCGCATACTGCGGCAATTCGACCAGTAAGCGGGATGTCTGTACCGGATATACCCCGTGGATAGCCTGATCCGTCGAATTTCTCATGGTGGGTCCAGGCAATAATTGCTGCCTGCTCAAGCATAGTGGATTTTGAATTAGAAAGCAGACGGTGACCAATAACCGTGTGCTCTTTAATGATTTCGAATTCTTCCGAGGTCAGTTTGCCGGGTTTAAGGAGAATATTGTCCGGTGTGCCGATTTTTCCTACATCATGCAAAGGACTTGCAGTGCGTATCAGATCACATTCCGAAGGGTCCAAGCCATGTTTGACTGCCAATATTTGACAATAATGTCCCATTCGGACTGTATGAAAAGCGGTTTCATCGTCCCTGAATTCTGCGGCCATGGCCAGGCGAGTTATGGTTTCGTCCTGGGCAATGCTCAGTTCAGCTTCTGTTTTCTGAAGTTTATGAATGGTTTCCTGAAGTTCAAGGGTACGTTCCTGCACCAGATTCTCAAGTTCCTGACGGTGCAGCCGGTTTTCAATTTCCAGTTTGCGTAGGTGGAGCCCGTTAGCAACATTGATAAGAAGTTCGTTGCGATCCAATGGCTTAATGACATATCCATAGGCACCTAATTCAAGTGCCTGGGTTCCTACCATGCGGTCGTCAACCGCAGTGGCCATGATTACTGCGAGGTCTTGGTATTTTCCTTTCGCTGCTTCTAATAATTCAAGGCCGGAAATCCCGGGCATCATAATATCGGAAATCATCAAGGCAATGCGATTCGAAGCGAGTATCTCCAGGGCATTTTCTCCATTTTCAGCAGTCAGACATTCATATCCATCTTTAGCCAACCATCGGGAGATAATTTCTCGAATGTATATTTCGTCGTCAACAACTAGGATTTTGGTGTCTTGAGAAGAAACCATGCAGTAACTCCGAGGATATTTAATCTTCCGTGTACCACTGAATAATAAATAAAAATTATAACAGGAAATTAGGTCTAGAGGTACATATTTTGAAAATATCTTAAAAAAAAATCTTGATAAAATTAGGTGCAGCCTTACTTGGCGGATTATTTGATGCATGAATTATCACAACGAAGAGGCGTGCCACGTTGTGTTAAAGAAGAGAACTATTCTCCTGATTCAATTAATGGAGAAATGATCGTATATGGTATTTTAACGGTGTTGGTTAACAGGTCGAGTATTCCCTGGCCCACAGCTTTGGGGGGCAAAATAAAGATTTCAGGATCTTTGATATTGCCGGTAATACTAAATGGGATGCTTACCAGGGCCTCATCTGCCCCGGTAACTGCTTTGCCGACAAGGGGTACACTGGTAACGATAAGATCCACAGTTTTAAAGGGGGCCACAAGTAGAGTGAGATCTGCGTTTAACGTATCAAGGGCAACGCTTCCTTTGGCAAAAAGATTGAGGCCGTCACCCTGTATAACGGCTTTTTCCAGAATAAGTTGATTGTCTTTGATTATTGCCTCTATATCCATCGAAGCATAGGAAAATCCGTCGTTTGAAAGATCCTGCAAGGTAGTACCGGTGAACAGCTCAGTGACATTGAGCAGGCTGAGAACCTTTGAAAGAAGAACAAGTTTCTTAATTCGTCCATTTTCAGAGAGAAGTGTTACCTTGCCGATGGACCACTTGGCTCCTTCATATTGTAATGAAGCCTTGAAATTAACCGGGCCTTGGACAGGATTTTCGATATAGCCGAGGCAGGGCAGAACATCCTGGAATTGAGGAGGATCTTTAGCGTCCGTTTCAATGACAATAGTTTTCTTGCCCAGGTCCGCTTCGGAGCACCAACGACCAAAGAGCGGCAGGCCACATAATGTTGCCTGGGTTACATTGGCGCATATACCATCGTCGACAAACCATTCCAATTGTCCATCGATGTGTGTCCACTCACGGGAAAATTCATTTTCTGTGGATGTGGTTTTTTGTTCATGGAATTGCTCTATTGAAATATTGCAAATTCCGAATGTATCCCAGTCGTGTATAGGTAGTAATTCCCACAATGACGGCAGGTTTGCACTTGTCTCAGGAGGATGAGGTTTGTTGGTGAGAGTGAGTAGAGTGTCTTTTGAAAGGTTATCGGTCTTTAAAACCAAGTTGTTAATAAGACCTTCTTCTGTACTTTTTAACTCTCCCGATATGTCTAATGAATCTTCATTTACCCTCACATTGAATGTGTCTATGGTAACTTGATTAGAATTACCCTGAAGTGACAATTCATTGATAAAAAAATCAGTATTTTGACTTGGAATTTGCAGACCATGAACGATTAATTCTCCAGATGCCTTCGATTGGCTGGGAGTACTTTTTAGATTAATATTGACATTGCCCTTAATCAGGCCACTCAACAGCTGGTTTTTTTCAAGCAGGCGGTCCAAAGTAGAGCTTAGTAGTTCGCCCTCCCACGTGAGATGGGCCTTTTTTTCAGGATGTTCTGAAATGTGCAGGGATAATTTCCCTTGTTGTTTTTGATGGGAGAAAAGGGCCTGATTCACAGAAAGCCCCGCTGGAGTTTTTTTGAGGTCTAAATAGACTTTAGGAGGCGCATTGGAACCAGTTGCTTCCAGTGTTCCTCGCAGTCTGGTTTCATTTTCATCCCAGCTTATTGAGAAGTCGTTGAGCTGGCAAGGTAAGGCTGGAAAATAATAGGCAGGGATCCAGTTATTTTTTTTAATCCATCCTGCCAGAGGGCCTCGCATGAGTCCGGTTGTTGAAAGTGATCCGGACCAGTTTGAGAGACGGTTGTGGTGTAATATGCCTTCCAGGCCATAAGGTTGTTCAACTACCCAGGCACGACAATTCTGGAGGGTGATGGCTTCCTGTGAAAACCGGCCGTTGTTTTTCTCAAAGAGTATGGGGTATGGAAGCATTGGGCTGGTTAAACGCAGACCTTGAAACGCATAACCCAGATCATAAATCCATTTCCCAGGTTCAGTTGGCGGCCCAGACATTATCAAGTCCTCCACTAATATACGACCACTCAGCCCTAAAATTGTTTTTTGAATATCTTCCGGCACAAGATTATGTCTCTGAAGTTCCTGGAAAAATGTGTTTGCTTCTATATTCGCCTGAGCGTGGGTAATGGATATGTTCGGTTTTTTGTGCCAGTCAATTATACCGCTGGACTGATGGACTTGCTGTTCACCGCCGGTGGCCTTGACATTGTGCCAGTCTACAGCGGTCGGAGATATGTGCAGTGACCCGCCATATATTTGGATTGGCCAGGCAATAGGTTTATAGCGGAAAGTTCCTTCCATAGATTGAACCTCAATGAATGTATTGAGGTCATCTAAATTGTCACCCAAACGTAGCTTGCCTGTGGCCCTTCCCTCTATTTCAGAAAAATGGTTTACCTGGTGAATGAAGGCAGGCCATTCAATTAAACTATGGAGTACAGGAGGGATTTCTCTAATATCTGCTTGAATATCAAGGTCTATTTGGAACGTGTTATCTCGCTCAATAAGATCGATGTATAAATTACAATTGGAACCAGAGCTCTTACCCATTTGGGTGGAAAGTCCCTCTCCTTCTCCTTTGAGATACGCATCGATTATAGATATTTCTCCTCGGGCATTAAAAAGAGACAGGTCGCCCCAAGGGACGTAGATGGAACCATCTGTGATGCCGCCAACCCGGATTTTCATTTTGGATAGATACTCAAAATCTGTGACTGGTCCTGAAAACTGGTAGGTGGCCCATTGAGCTTTACCATCTCGTACTATATTGCAGATAAATGTGGCAATTTCATCTTCTCCAAGCAGGTCAAGAACTGCACCACGTATTGATCCAGCATCCAGGTCAGTCCCTTTAAGATCAAGAGTCCAAATGGCTGGATTGCCCGGAGACGGATGTTGCCGGTCAACTGTGCCACTAAGACTGAACTGAGGTGAGTTGAAGGCGATATTTTGTAAATCAATATTGAGGTCAGTGGGAGAACTGGTGAATGCAAGATCGATTTTGCCTGAGCTGATAGAGGTGCTTTTGTCATCTGCCTTGAGTGTCAGCTCGGGAAGGTCACCTTTAATATGTCCAGACAAGTGCTTGTTGTCCTGACCTGTAATACTTCCTGTAAGGTCAACGGTTGAGTCATTAAAAGTAACGGAAGGGTTGGGTATTTCAAGAAAGCATTGAGCCATGTTAAGTTGATTCAGTTGATAGTCAACTTGATATTTCTTGATGGAGAGATCGTAAGAGCCGATTATTTCTATTTCTCGACAAAAGGAGGATGATGTGTTGATGGAAAAATGAATTTTACTGGGCTGGGTTTCAAAGCCACCGGAAAAGTCGGTGAGTTGAATTGGAAGAAATGTGGAGAGCTGAGATGATTGTTTCGAGTTCACAAAAGAAAGGTTGCCTTGCACCACTTTAAATTTTAATGCGGGCAGGGAAAGAGTCTCTGGTGATTGTTCTGCAAGGGGAAGTTTGATCTGCAACGAAGGCTTGTTGAGGTGGATATTGCCAATTTGAGTCGAAGAGTCAAAAATAGCCCGCCAATTGGGGTAAATAAGGGTTTCGGGCAGATGCAGGGCAATATTTTGTTTTTCTACTCTGAACTCCCCCAAAGAAATATGGGGTAGGGGAAACCAGTGCCAATCAATATCTTCGAGAAGAACCTGGCATTGTAGGTCTGCCCGGAGTCGGTGGACTAATTTTTGTTGTACAGGTTTTATTTTGAGTAAGAGTGGCGAAAGCAGGCAAATAACAAGAAGGAAGAGAAAAATCGCCGAGATCCATCGGGACAATAGCCTGAAATGATTTTTTTTTGGCGAATTTTCAGACGTTGCCACCGGGTTCTCCAGCTGTAATGACTACATAATCACAGACAATCATCAGGTCTGAGGTTAAGTTTGTTGTATCGAAGGGAAGATACCAGAGTATAGACGTCGTAACGAGTAAAAATAGTTGCCCAAAGAGAATATTTTTCGTACTGTCCACGCCAGAATGACCATGGCCATTATTTTTTTTTGATCAAGTAGGATCCAGGATTAATAAGGTTTATTTATCGGGCCTGTTGTAGATAACCAGCTAAGATTAAAATTGAATTTTTTGACAGATAAATTGTCTGAGGGGTCAGAATTGTCTTCTTCAAATAAAAAACGACTTGGGGTCATCGGAGTTGGCTATCTTGGCAAATTCCATGCTGAAAAATATGCAGCCATGGAAGAAGCAGAGCTTGTCGGTGTCGCTGATCTTGACACAGAAGCAGCTCAAAGTCTGGCCAATCGGCTTGGAACCAAGAGCTATACGGATTATCACGACATGCTTTCCGAAGTTGACGCGGTCAGCATTGTGGTGCCCACCGTAGCACATCATAAAGTATCCATGGACTGCCTTAATGCCGGCAAAGATGTGATGATAGAAAAGCCGATCACTTCAACTTTGGAAGAGGCTGAAGAGCTCATTGCTTTGGCGGAGGAAAAAGGCTGCATTATACAAGTGGGGCATTTGGAAAGATTTAATCCCGCTTATGTGGCCATTGAGCAATATTTAACCAAGCCCATGTTCATTGAATCTCACCGTATTCATATTTTTAAAAATCGTGCCTTGGATGTTGATGTTGTGCTTGATTTGATGATTCATGAAATTGACATAATCATGAATATCGTCCATGCACCCATCAAGACTATTCATGCAGTGGGTTTGCCGGTTGTCACCGGCACGACAGACATAGCCAACGCCCGATTGATTTTTGAGAATGGTTGCACCGCCAACGTGACTGTGAGCCGTATCTCTAAGGATAATATCCGGCGCATGCGCGTGTTTCAGCCACGATCTTTTATCTCGGTGGACTATGGCAAAAAAGAATTTATGATGATCAATCTCAAAGACACAGTCAATAAAGATGGCATGCCTGAAGAGGAAGTTGTCCGCAAAAGCTTGGTTGAGCAGGATGCCCTGGAAGCTGAGCTGCGTGACTTTGTTGCCAATGTCCAAGAGCGAAAAACTCCTCGGGTTGCCGGACAGGAAGGACATCGTGCTCTGGCCGTGGCCCATGAAATAATCGATCAGATGCACGAACATCTTAAGCAGAACAGGCATTTTTTTGAATAGCGTGCCAGTTTCAAACACAACTGCTGCTTCGAATCAAATCATGATTGTGGCAGGGGAAGCTTCCGCTGACATGCATGGAGCTTCCTTGGTAGCTGCTTTAAAGAAGCATCAAGCTGATCTTCGGATTTGTGGAGTTGGAGGTCCGGCCCTGGCCGAGCAGGGGGTAGAAATTCTTGTGGAGGCCGGTAAGCTTGCAGTGGTTGGCCTTATAGAAGTATTTGGCCATCTTGGCGATATTCGCGGTGCATTGCGCAGCCTTGAAAATCGTTTAAAAGAAGAACGGCCTCGTCTCTTGATTCTGATTGATTTTCCTGATTTTAATCTCATACTTGCCAAGAAAGCCAAAAAGCTTGGTATTCCCATTTTTTATTACATCACTCCCCAGGTGTGGGCCTGGCGAAGCGGTCGGGTGAAAACCATTGGCCGTTTGACAGACAGAGTGGGGGTAATACTGCCCTTTGAACAGGAGTTTTTTAAGAAACGGGGAGTACCTGTTGATTTTGTCGGCCATCCCCTTCTTGATACTGTAAAAACGACCCGAGATAAGAGGGAGACTTTTGATGTTTTAGGATATGAAAAGAAATCTCGCTTGGTGGCATTATTACCCGGTAGTAGACGAAAAGAATTGGAATTTATGTTACCGGTTTTCCTGGAAAGTGCCCGGGAGTTAAAAAAAGATGATCCTACATTGAATTTTATTTTTCCATTGGCTTCAACTCTCGACCGACAAAATGTAGAAAATGCGCTTCTTGGTTATGAAGATCTCAATATTCGTATCATCGACACAAACCGTTACGATGCCATGGCGGCCTGTGACGTGGCTTTGGCCGCATCGGGTACGGTTACTCTGGAGTTAGCCATCCTGGGTGTACCCATGGTGGTTGCCTATCGTGTCACCCCATTTACCTATTGGATCGGAAGCAAATTGGTGAATTTGGATCACTACTCTCTGGTTAATCTTGTGGCTGGAGAAGAGGTGGTGCCGGAGTTAATTCAAGAAGCCGCAACACCGACTTTGATCAAAAAAGCAATCGATACAATTTTGAAAAATGATTCTCACCGACAGAAAATGAGGGGGAAATTAGCTGAAGTTCACGCTCGACTCGGCAGCCCTGGTGCAGCAGAACGTGCTGCAAAGATCGCATTGGAAGCAGCTGGCTTATCTGGGTAACCTTTTCAGGCAATCCTTGTGGATTTCCCATTCACCGTAGTTATGGGGTATTACGAACTACTTCAGGCAGAAGGTTATATACCTTAATGGGATCAACCAAGGGCTTACTGTGATCAATGGCCACATTCTTATCCACCGTTGAAGCAATACTGATATCAATGGGATCGGGATGCGTTTTCAGGGCGTTACCGCTTGTGTCGGTAAATGGCAAGGCAATTGGGCCATCACTATCGATAACATAGGCCAATTGCCCATTTTCAAAGGTTACAATGGACCCGGGGGGGTATATGCCCACTGCCTTGACAAAGGCATGCAGAATGATTTGCAGGGTTTTCTTTTTGCCAGCATAATTCCGGAAGATGATATTCACCACGCTGGTGGGATTCATGGCATCTTTATAAGCTCTCTTGGCGGTCATGGCATCGTAAATGTCTGCAAGTTTGCAGATTTTCACATAGAGCGGAACTTCATCGGGCATTATTTGAGCTGGGTAACACCGTCCTTCGTCTTCGTAAAGCCGGCAATGATGATAAAATGCAGCATCCCGTGTAAAGGGATTACTTACCATGTTTTTATCCAGCAATTTCGTGCCATGCACAAAAGAGTGATTTTTTATTACTTCAAACTCCTCATCAGTAAGTGGACCGTTTTTGTTGAGGATACTTTCTGGAATGATGGTTTTCCCTACATCATGCAGGAAATAGCCAAGGGGGATGTCCCGGAAATCATGGGCAAGAAAGCCCAGGTGTGATGCATCAAGACCATTCTGCACTAGCGCTTGTTTGTCTAGTTTATTGATGGTCTCTTTAAATTTGTTGAGAATTGTGGTGCCGATGGTACAAACGTTGATGGAATGATTGTAAAGATAATCATCGTAGGAGATGATTTCCTTTGTAAGAAAGGAAAAAGCAGTGTCATTTTTCACCAGAAAATTAAAAAGATCATTAACAGTTTCCTTGATTTCTTCAACTTCAAAAAATCCATCGTTTTTCTTAATATCATCCATGGATTTTTTCAGGATTTTTCTGGCTTGCTGGTATTTTTCACCGGCTTCTTTTTTAAGTTCCTGAATTTCGTTGAGCCGTTTAGACACTGAAGATTCACGAGGCGGTGGTGCAGGGGCAGGGGCGGATTTTGGTGGTGAAGGTTTCGGTAGGGGAATTTGTCGGCCTTGACTGTCCCACAGACCACCCTGTTCTCCGGCAATGATGGGAATCTTGGTAACACCAGCTTTTTTTACGCTCAGGAGAATATTAGCATCGGTGATTGGAACATCTTTTTGTAAAAGCAGTCGACCTTTCTTGTCATAAACATCAATACCGGTTTTAACTGTGCCCCCTTGGGTCACAACGGTAATAAGCTGGTCTATGGAAATGGTGGGAGGACGCATGTCAGATAGAGTCTTCCTCAACACTTTGTAACATCAAATCGATTATCTCCAGTCCCCCTGCCCAAAAATTAGGATCGTTCAAATCCACCCCAAATGGCGTTACCAAATCATATGGCGATTTGCTGCCACCGGCCGAAAGGAGTTCTATATACTTTGGCACAAAATCATTACCTTCTTCTTGATACCTTTTATACAGTGCTAATACAAGCAGTTCCCCAAAAGCATAGGAATAGACATAACCAGGGGTGTTAAGAAAATGAGGGATATAAGACCACCAGATCCCGTAATCTTCAGTGAGGGTGACTGAATCTCCAAACATGGCCCTTTGGGTTTCCAGCCAATATTGGGCCAATTCGTCAGGGGTTAACTCCCCTTGGTCTCTCCTGGCATTGTGAATTTTGTCTTCAAATCTATTCATGGCCACCTGGCGGAAAACAGTGGCAAAAATAGATTCCAGTTTCTGACAGACAAAGGCGCGTTTGGCTTTTTTACTTTCAATCAATTGTACTTGATCATTAAAAACCAGGAGTTCGGCAAAGACTGAAGCGGTCTCGGCAACAACCAAAGGAGTATTCGAGTTGAAATAACCCTGTGATGCAGCTAGATGCTGATGAACGCCATGTCCAAGTTCATGGGCAACCGTGGAGACATCCCGCAGATTGCCGGTGTAATTCACCAGTACATAAGGGTGCACATCAGGCACACATGGGTGGGCAAAGGCGCCTCCTCTTTTTCCTTCTGAAATTGGTGCGTGAATCCATTTTTTATCAAAAAATAATTGTGCTATCTCAGACATTTGTGGTGAGAAGTTGCTGAAAGCGTTGAGAGTGATTTCTTTGGCTTTATCCCAGTTGAGCAATGAGTCTGGCAGGTCTGGCAGTGGTGCATAGCGGTCATAATCCAGCAATTCATCCATACCCAGCAAACGCTTTTTAAGCTGGTAATAACGGGTGGGTATATCGTAGCGCCTGGTTACTTCTTCTACGAGTATCTCAACAGTATCATCGTGCAGTTCATTATGGAGATTCATGGCGCTGGTCCATGAGTCATAGGAACGCAGCCGATCTTCGATCATTTTGTCAGCCAACACTGTATTGAACACATGGGTGAGAATATGGAGCTGGCTTTGCAGTCCTTCGGTGAGATCCATGGCAGCATGACGGCGAGTGTCTCTGTCAGCATCGTAGAGGTCGGAAAGCACTTCTTCCTCTGTTCTATTGTCATCTCCAAAAGTCAATTTGCCCATGACCTTATCAAACAAGTTGGTCCAACTGCTTTTACCAACAGGAGCAATTTCCAGTAATAATGTCTCCTCTGGTTTGGAAAGAAGATGGGAGGCATAGCGGCGCATGCTTTCGAGGTAGTGTCGATATGAATCAAGATCGTTGTGTTGAAGAAACTCGTTTGCCTTTTCTTGTGAAAGGGCATTCCATTCCAACTCAAAAAAGACCGTTTCCCGTCCGACCCTGCTGGCCACTTCCTGGATATGCTGCAAAAAAGCGGCTGCCTCGGGATTATCGGTTTGGGTGGTAAATTGCAGAAAAGCAAAGGTGGCAATTTTACCGAGGGTGGTTGAAACTTCTTCAAGCTCTTTTACAAGTGTATTGAGCTCACTGGTAGAAATATCCGCCAACCTGCCACTGAATTTTTTGTGTAAATCCAGGCTGTTTTTTTCACAGCGGGCAATATCTTGTTCTAAAGCAGGATCGGATTGTGAGTCATAGAGGTCGTTGAGGTTCCAAATTATATCTGTAGTACCGAGGGAATCGTTATGTGGCATTGTTGGTTGCTCCATTCTAATGTTTTATCGAGAAAGAATATTATCATAAAAAAAAAGGTTTACACTCAAAAGACCTTAATTTTGAAGAGATCGTAAAAAGTGAAGATGTTTCAAATGCCATCAAATGATTTCAAATAGTTAGATGATATCACATGCCCGTCTCGAAGTTTTTCGAAATTCCCTTTTGTCTGCGAGACCGACAAATTTTAAGCACACAGCCATATTCAATTTGGAGATTTTCTGGTATATTGTTGCCGCGTTGAAGGCCCAAAAATTATGATCCAGGAGAATAGATGAGTCAGACTGCAAAAAAATATACCGAAGATACGATAAAAACCCTGAGTTCTCTCGAACATATCCGCATGCGACCAGGTATGTATATTGGTCGCCTTGGTAGCGGTGCTCACCCAGATGATGGCATTTATATTTTATTAAAAGAAATTATCGATAACGCTGTCGATGAATTCATTATGGGGGCCGGTAAAAGGGTCACCATCAATATCGCTGAAGATGGTTCTGTAAAAATTCGAGATTTCGGGCGCGGAATTCCCCTAGGGAAACTAGTTGAGTGCGTTTCTGTGATCAATACAGGCGCTAAATACAACACCGATGTGTTTCAGTTTTCCGTCGGGCTTAATGGAGTCGGCACCAAGGCGGTAAATGCCCTTTCTACATTTTTTAAAGTGACTTCGTTTCGGGAAGGAAAATTCGCCACAGCTGAATTTGAAGAAGGCATTCTTCAGGACAAAAGCAAAGGTCAAACCAGCGAAAAAGATGGCACCCTGATTGAGTTCAAGCCCGACCTTGAGGCCTTTGAGGAATATAAGTACAATTTTGATTTTGTTCGCAAACGTCTTTGGCGCTATGCCTATTTGAATTCAGGGCTTCGGTTGAATCTGGGCCGGGAAAGTTTCTTTTCCAGCAATGGCCTTTTGGACCTTTTGAGTAACGAGATCGAAGGAACGCAGCTTTACGATGCCGTTTATTATAAAGAAGATCATCTGGAATTCGCCTTTTCCCATACCGATGGCTACGGCGAGACTTATTTCTCTTTCGTAAACGGTACATACACCAACGAAGGTGGCACCCATCTTTCCGCTTTCCGTGAGGGCATCTTAAAAGGCATCAATGAATATTCCGGTAAAAAGTTTGCCGGTGAGGATGTCCGGGAGGGAGTTGTTGGTGCGGTTGCCGTAAAAATTAAAGACCCGATTTTTGAATCCCAGACCAAGAATAAACTCGGCAACACCGAAATTCGGGCCTGGTTGGTCAATAAAGTCAAAGAAGAGCTTTCCAGCTATCTCTATAAAAATACCGAGTTAGCGGAAATCCTCATTCAGAAAATTCAGCAATCCGCCAAGGTTCGGCGGGATCTACAGCACGTGAGAAAAGAGGCCAAGGCCAAAGCCAAGAAGGTGGCCATTAAGGTCCCGCAATTGAAAGATTGCAAGTATCATCCCCGTAAAGGCAAACCTTCCAAGGAAGGGCGGGAAAACATGATATTCATCACCGAGGGACAATCTGCATCGGGATCTATCATCAGTTCCCGGGATCCCATGACCCAGGCGGTCTTCGGCATGAAGGGCAAACCCCTCAATGTCTATGGCCAACCCATGACTCTATTGTATAAAAACGATGAGATGTACAATCTCATGCGTGGTTTGAACATCGAGGATTCCATTGGCGGCCTGCGCTACGATAAAATTATCCTGGCAACGGATGCCGACGTCGATGGCCTGCATATCCGTAATCTTATCCTTACTTTTTTCCTTCATTATTTTGAATCATTGGTTAAGCGGGGCCATGTTTACATCTTAGAGACTCCTATTTTCAGGGTGCGAAACAAGCAGGAAACCATGTATTGCTATTCTGAAAAAGAGAAGGTCGTGGCCGAGAAAAAATTGGCCGGCAAGGGGCGCAAGAAAACCAACGTGGAGATTACCCGATTTAAAGGATTGGGAGAAATTTCGCCGGCGGAATTCAAGCAATTTATTGGCGAAGATATGCGTTTGCAGCAGGTCAGCATTGATCGGCTCAGTGAAGTGCCCCAGGTACTTTCATTTTATATGGGGAAAAACACACCCCAACGCAAACAATACATTATGGAGCATTTGGTTTTATAGAACCGCTAGAGGCCTATTTTACCACAGAGGACACAGAGACCACAGGGGATGTTTTGGAAGTATTTATCTCTGTGAATTTTGTGTTCTCTGAGGTTTAACTTTACAATTATAGAGTCGATATTTTTCACTATGGAACACCAACCAGATTACGGAGAGCTGCACCAGCTCTTTGACGACAATTTTTTAGACTATACTTCTTACGTAATTCGCGAACGAGCAATTCCCGATATCGATGATGGGTTGAAGCCTGTGCAGCGTCGTATTTTATACACCATGTTCCTCATGCATGATGGACGTTTCCACAAGGTGGCCAATGTGGTGGGGGCTACCATGAAGTTACATCCCCATGGTGATGCTTCTATTTATTCCGCTTTAGTGAATCTTGCCAACAAAGGGTATCTCGTCGGTCGCCAGGGAAATTTCGGAAATATCTTCACCGGCGATGGTGCCTCGGCAGCTCGCTACATCGAATGCCGTCTTTCTCCGCTTGCCCTTGAGACCATGTTCAACAAGGATCTCACCACCTTTGAGACTTCCTATGATGGACGAATGGAAGAACCGGTTTCTCTACCTGCCAAGCTTCCCATGCTCTTGATGCAAGGAGCCGAAGGTATTGCGGTTGGTATGGCGACCAAGATAATGCCGCATAATTTCTGCGAACTTCTTGAGGCCCAAAAGCAAATTCTCTGTGAAGAGCCGATCGAACTTTTTCCAGATTTTCAAAAAGGCGGCTTGATGGATGTATCCGCCTACGAGAACGGTAGTGGCCGGATCAAATGCCGGGCAGTGATTGAGGAAAAAGACGAAAAAACCATTGTTATCACCGAAATTCCCCACACAACAACCACGGAATCACTTATCGAGTCCATTGAGAAGGCGGCCCGGGCAGGGAAGATCAAGGTTCTCTCGATTAACGATTATACGGCAGAGGAAGTGGAGATCGAAATCAAATTGCCCCGGGGGGTCTATGCCAAAGAGACCATAAAGGCCTTGTATGCCTTTTCCGACTGCGAGATTTCTCTCAGTCCTAATATGACCTTGATTCGTGATAACACCCCGGCCATACTCACTGTGTCTGAAGTGCTGGAGTATAATACCGCTAAGCTTAAAGATGATCTGGAAAAAGAGCTCAATATTGAGCTTGGCCGGTTACAGGAGAAACTGCACGCCCAGACTTTGGAACAGATCTTTATTGAAGAAAGGATCTATAAACGTATCGAAGAATGTACTTCTTACGACGCGGTTATTGATACAGTTGATCAGGGCTTGGCTCCTTTTGCCGATCAGCTACCACGGGAAGTGACCAAGGATGACATCGAACGGTTGCTTGAGATTCGCATTAAGAGAATTTCCCGGTATGATATTGATAAAAAGCGCAAAGTCATTAAAGAGATTAAATCAGCCATTCGCAAAGTCAAGAAGAGCCTGAAAGATATGGTTGGCTTTACCATCGGTTATATTGACGAACTCTTAGAAAAATACAGAAAAGATTATCCACGATTGACCACTATCAAAACCTTTAGTGAAGTTGAAGCCAGAAAGGTTGCCATATCAAACCTTGTGGTCGGATATGACCAGAAGGAGGGCTTCCTGGGAAGCCAGATTAAAGCTGAAGAGGGAATTTCCTTTAACTGTTCAGAATATGATAAGGTCCTGCTGATTTTTTCCGACGGCCTCTATAAGATTGTCAACGTCATGGACAAGCTTTTTGTTGGGCATGAGCTCCTCTGGGCAGGAATCGTGCAGTCAAAACTTCTCTTCAATATTGTCTATGTGGATGGCAAGCAGAATAAGTCCTATGTAAAACGCTTTAGTATGCCGAAGTTTATCCTGGATAAAGAATATCGACTTTTTGCTGAACATAAACGTTCTAAAATACAACATATGGAAGAAGGGGAGGGCGGCAACATGCGCGCCTATCTTGTTCCCTCCAAACGTTCGAGAAGTAATATTCTTGATTTTTCCTTTCAGGATTATCTGGTCAAGGGAGCCAGCGCCATCGGCAAGAGGCTTTCCGAACGTGGAGTAAGGCGACTTGCTCAACAAGCGGTCAAAAAAAATAAAGAAGAAGAGACAGAAAAAGCACAACCTGTACTGTTTGATCTGGTTAAGAAAGAGTAGTGACTGACTTGTGAGCTACCAAGAGAAAAGCCATGCACTACCAAAATGAAAAAATACAGAAATTTCTACACAACTTGAGTACTGCCCCCAATATCCAATTCGGATCTCATTTTGTTGCTGTAAAAATTGTACAACGAGCAATGGCTGCAATTGTGTTCACGGCAATGTTGTTATTGGTCCTCTTGAAATTTCCTGATATTCAACCTGCCGGATTTGTAGAAATTAATTCTGAAATTGGCAAAATACGGTCTTCACGTTTTGTTGAAATCAAAAGCCAGGTCAAGCAGAGGGCCGCCTATGGCCGGTATTTTGCCCATGAAAATCGTCGAGCTGGGATGATTGACAGGAAAAAAATGCGTTTTTTCGAGGAGCTCATTCCTTATTTTATGGTTGCTCAGCAAGAGGTAACCCAGGAAAGGGACTTCGTTCTGACAATGCAAGAACGCCTCGGCGAGTACTGGGAGAAATTCTATTTCATCGGTTCTTTTCCAGACCAGATAAATACGTTGTTATCTTCCCAGGAGAAAAGAAGACTCTTGATACTTGCCGATAAGTACCGGGTTGCTTCTTCTAAAGCTCTTCTTGAACGAATTAATATTGTCCCCATGAGTCTTATGCTTGCCCAGGCAGCCCTGGAGACATCATGGGGAGAATCCAGGTTTGCCGTACTCGGCAATAATTATTTTGGCATGTGGACCTGGGGGAGTGTGGGGATGATTCCAAAAGAGAGAGATGCTGGGAAAAACCACAGGGTTGCACAATATCCAAATCCACTCTACTCCGCCCGCTCATACCTCCTCACTCTCAATCGACTTCGCGCCTATGAAAAACTTCGGCAAATTCGTAAATACAGTATGGACTCTCTTAAGCTGGCCGGAGGATTACTGGCTTATTCTGAAAGACATCAAGCCTATGTGGACGAGGTAAGAATGATAATTTCCACCAATGCCTTGCAGAGGTATGATCTGTAATGTGTCAGTAAAGGTTTATTTTCGGTTTCATAAATACAAATAATAACCACAGAGAGCACAGAGTTCACAGAGGGTGTTATTTGTAGGAAAAAATTCTGTGTCCTCTGTGTCCTCTGTGGTGAATATATGGTCTATTCGTGAGTCCACTATATAGATCTCATACTATATCGGTTTATAAAGTCGAGAGCCAAACCATGATCCAACGATTTTTAATTTTGTTTCTGTTTGCCGGTATTTTTACTTTTTTGACCTCCTCGCCGGTATTGTCTGAAGAAGTTTCCGACTCCGGCGTCACAGTTTTTATTTATCACCATTTTGGTCGTCCTGAGTATCCAACCACCAATGTTTCGGTGCAGAGGTTTGCAGAGCAGATGGCGTACCTCGCCAAGGAAGGCTACCAAGTTGTCCCATTATCCCAGGTAGTGGCTGCCTTGCATGGAGACGGTAGGTTACCGGAGAAGGCTGTAGTGATCACTATTGATGATGGATATCGTACCATTTATGACAAAGCATGGCCCATTTTAAAGAAGCATGATTTTCCGTTTACGGTCTTCCTTTATGGCGAGGGAATTGTAAAGAAATTCAGTAATTATCTGACCTGGGAGCAGGTCAAAGAAATGCAACAGGCTGGAGTTGATTTTCAGGACCATTCCTTTTCCCACCATCGATTAGCCCGTAAGCCGAATGGCATGGATGAAGAGCAATACAGGAAATGGATCAGAGATGATCTCGCTGAGAATTCAGCCCTATTAAAAGAACATTTGGGATACCTTCCGGACATTCTTGCTCTGCCTTATGGAGAATATAATAATACAGTCCTGGATGAAGCCAAGAAGCTGGGATATAAGGCAATCTTGACCCAGGATGCCGGTTCGGTGAGCAAAGACACTGACCCTTTTCTCATCACGAGGGAGCCAATTCTTGGAGATGATTGGAGCACAATGGGTCATTTTAAAATGATATTGGATCGGGTTGATTTGCCTTTGAAGGAGATGGAACCTCCTATTGAGCCTTTGGTGGAAAAAAACGTAAAACGCTTTGGAGCGCGTATCCTTTATCCAGAGCGATATCGGTCGGGAAGTCTGGGTATTTATGTCAGTGAGTTGGGATGGCAGCAGGGGACGCTTGATGGAGATTTTTTATATATTGAGAATAGCACACCATTGACCAGGGAGCAGAACAGGGTAGCGGTCAGTGGTCGAGAGAAGGAATCAGGCAGGATGGCGATACGTTTTTGGTTATTGATTGGAGAAGAAGCTAACTAGGCATTAAAGCGCATATCGAAAAATG
>CAYUCH010000026.1:0-37548 GCA_964443295.1 uncultured Desulfobulbia bacterium
ATCGATGTTGTTGCAGGTTTCTACGGCGGTGGGATTAACTGCAGGATTGGTGTCGTCGCATTCATTGCAGGACGCAAACCCGTCGCCATCATTATCGAAACCTTCATCAATCTGGCCGTTACAATTATTGTCTATTCCATCACAAGATTCCAGTGCTGAAGAGTTGATTGCAGGATTGGTATCGTCACAGTCGAAGAAAGCGGCAAACCCGTCACCATCACTATCAAATCCTTCATCTGTCTGGCCGTTACAATTATTGTCAATACCATCACTTATTTCCACTGCCATAGGGTATATAGCTGGGTTTTGGTCATCACAATCCTCGTTGGCTCTTGAGCCATCACCATCATTGTCAAGTTCCTTTGGTGTACGGTCGGTTGGATCTGCAGGGTTGCTGTTCGGTCCATCATATTGCGAAAATGTAGGCAGCGGTGGTGTGGTCGGCCCGGCAGCCGGCATGGCAAAATAGATAGTGGTATCAGCCAGAAATTCCTTGGCCAGGTCAAGCTCAGGATCTTCTTGTAACGCTTTCTGGAATTTTTCTGTTGCTTCCGTGTGTTTCCCCTGGTCACTGAGCTCCACTCCTTCAAAAAGGTAGAGTAGTGCGGTGAGGTTGTTGGTGAGAGGCTTTTCGAGCGTGGCTTTCTGCTCTTCGGTAATGGCAATGTTGACCTGATCGATAATTTCAAAGAGCAATTCTTTTTCCATTTTGAAGATTCCGGCCAGCAGTTGTCCGGCAGCCTGGGGCTCAGCGATGGTTGAATCGGAAGTGATTTTTACCAGCTTTGAGTCAAAGCGAAATTGGTCTATTGCATCCTTCAGGATATTTCCACCAACAATGTGTTCGGCCCTGAGGAGATTGCCAAGTCTGGCACGGTTGGCTTTGGAGAATATTTCTGCATGCTCAAATTTCATTTCATCCAAAAGGGCTTGCAGTCGGACTCTTTCAACGAGCTGAAATTGAGGAATTTTGGCAAGGTCGGTAATCAGCATCAGAGTGAGGCCTTTCTGGAGTACATTCAGTTTGTCCCACCCGGTTTGATTATCAAAATAGAGTACTGCCAAAGAATTTGGGATAACCTCGGTTTTTAGTGATTTTTCTTGTGAAATCGTGGTTTGGGCCCAGTTCTTTTCAGATTCTGTGACGACTTGTTTTGACCAGCCAGATGTGTGCAAAAGCAGGCAGATTATGCTGCATAAGAAAATGAGGGAATATTTCTTCATGATTTGTCCTTTGCTGAGGTCCTATTCGCGTGGGCAATTTTTTCGGGCAGACTTATCAAATTTATTTTTCGAAATCTAAATCAAGCAAGCTGACAACAGTAAAAGATTTCTTTTTCGTTGTCTAAGTGTATGTGAATATGCAATTTGTATGCCAGGACCGAATAGGCGTCATTCCTGCATTTGAGAGGGAAAAGAGCTGATTTTTGTTGTAAATAGAGAATGATTATTCCGTTTAGTCGGAAAAATGTTCCGTCTTCCTGGAATATTTTTCCAGGAGGACGGAGCATTTCATGTGCTACTTAATGTTATGGTGTTGGCAAGGAGCGTGAAGGATTCCATACCATTCGTGACATGGGGATGTATACCAGATTAATGGATGGAGTTGGACCGCTTAAGGAGGCTTTGGTAAAGAGCATTTCTAAATTATTCTGGCCAATCCAGCTGGCAGATTCATCGCTTTCATTAACCCGCAGAGCATCCCAAATATCAGTGAATCCTATGTTGCTGTAATCATTCTGGCTGACTCCTTGGTTCCCCTGTATTCCTGAGGAGGGATCTGGGGAGATATGACCATCTCCCACCACAAAAAATTGGGCTGTCACCAGTGGGCTGACTTGATCCAGGGCAGGATTATCATGGAAAGGTCCGGTGCGTTGCATGTAATAAAATGGTGCTGGGTGAGTAGATTGCTGGGAGAGCTGAAAATTAGTGTCTGAGAATAACCAGTATTCGTCCCGAGGGGCATTTTGCCAGTCGGTGGTGTATGTGAAATTCCCCACATGACCATTGAATGAAAGTTCCAGAGTCTCACTGGTAATGGGTTGTCCTGAACCATTAATCCAGGTTGTGCTGGCACCGAAAAGGCGTGATTCCAAAAGATAATCCCCTGAAGGCGAGGTGAGGCGAATAGACATGCCGGCCAAAGAATCATTGTTGCTGGAAATATAGCGCCAATCTGCTTCACCTTGGCCGGTTGGCATTTGTGGGCCACGGGTATGCAGCCAGTCGCTCCAGGGGAGAGCGCGCAGGTCAGAAGTAATCGGGAAGGAAGAATTCAAGGTAGTTGTGAAATCCATGCAGGAAAGTCCGGCATGCTCGCCACCACCACGCAAGTTGACATTGAGCACTTGGATGGTGGTGTTATCAGGGCGCAGAATATATTGCTGGACACGAATCCAATTGCCGTCGTGGTCCATGAGAACACGGCCTGATTGGGCATCAGCCTGTTGGAGGAGTAGGTCATCCCGGGTACGGATATCACCTGAAGTAAGGGCGTCGTTTATGGTAAGTAGTAGGTTTCCTTGCGCCTCCAGGCGGTGCATATCGAGGATTGTCCGATTGAGGCGATCTTCTTCCACCTGGACGGTGTAGGCCAGAAATGCATCGTTATTAATGGCGTTAAGGGAAGCAGTGTCGGTCAGCAGTTCCACATTGCCATTAACCATGCCTATCATCTGTAGACCGGGCTGGTAGGGATTGGGGACTCCTGTGGTTGGTGTCCATTCATATCCCCAATTCAGATAACCGGCCCCTGCTGAAGAGGAGAAAAGACCGGGTTTATAATAGCCGCTATCAACCTGGACGGCTAAATTGGGATCAGTCAGGTAGTTTTGCTGGGCCATAATAATGGATTGTAGATCAACAATAAGAGGTGGAGTGCCGTCCGGATAGTCTGTGCAGGCCCCTTCATCCACCGTTCCATCACAATTATTGTCAATGGTATCGCAGAGTTCCATGGCCAATGGGTTGATTGAAGCATCGCCGTCATCGCAATCATCAACGCATACTATGAAGCCATCACCGTCACTATCAAATCCTTCGTCAATCTGTCCGTCGCAATTATCGTCAATAGTATTACATGCTTCAGTAGCTCCTGGATACACTGCTGGATTTGTATCATCACATTCCTGGCAATTGGCAAAACCGTCGTTATCACCATCCAGAAAATCATCTATGACGCCGTCACAGTTGTCGTCGATATTGTTACAGGCTTCAGGTGCTCCGGGGAAAATACTGGCATCGCCATCATTGCAGTCATTGCATGAGGCAAATCCATCACCATCACCGTCAAATCCTTCGTCGACCTGGCCGTTGCAGTTGTCATCCAAATTGTTACATAACTCTGCAGCGCCGGGAAAGATGTTGATGTTGTTGTCGTCACACTCAAAGCAGGTGGCAAAGCCATCACCATCGCCATCAAATCCTTCATCAATCTGCCCACTGCAGTTATCGTCGACACCATTGCAGGTTTCCAGGGCGCCTGGATTAATGTTGGGATTCGTATCGTCGCATTCCTGGCATTGGCTATAGGTGTCACCATCGCTATCCAGCCAGTCGTCCATTACCCCATCACAATTATCATCAAGACCGTTGCAGAGCTCAACTGCTCCTGGAAAAATGCTGGCATTGCTGTCGTCACATTCAAAGCAAAAAGCAAAGCCATCGCCATCACCGTCTAATCCTTCATCCGTCTGACCGTTACAGCTATCGTCAATGCCGTTACATGCTTCCTGGGCACCAGGATGAACCGTATCGTTGCCATCGTTACAGTCAAAGCATGAGGCATAGCCATCACCGTCACCATCAAATCCTTCGTCGATCACACCGTTACAATCATCATCAACGCCATTGCATGCCTCAATGGCTCCTGGAAAAATAGCCGCATTGCTGTCATCACATTCTGTGCAGGAGGTAAAACCATCTCCGTCCGCGTCCATGCCTTCATCAATAATGCCGTTGCAGTTATCGTCGACACCATTACAGGTCTCCAGGACACCGGGATTGATATTGGCGTTTGTATCATCACATTCAAAGCATGAAGCGTATGTATCCCCGTCATCATCAAAGCCTTCATCGATATTGCCATTGCAGTTGTCATCGATGCCGTTACATGTTTCTGTGGCACCGGGATGAATAGCCGGGTTGTTGTCGTTACATTCAAAGCATGAGGCAAAGCCGTCACCATCACTGTCAAATCCTTCATCGACCTGGCCATTGGAGTTGTCGTCTATACCATTGCAGAGTTCCGGCGCACCAGGATTGACGTTGGGATTGTTGTTGTCACTGTCAAAGCAGGAAGCGTATCCATCGCCGTCATTATCAAATCCCTCATCAGCCAGGCCGTCGCAGTCATCGTCGATTCCGTTGCAGATTTCTGCTGTGGCAGGATTGACTGTCGGATTACCATCATCACATTCAAAGCATGAGGCAAAGCCGTCACCGTCAAGATCGAAGCCTTCGTCTACCCTGCCATCACAATTATCATCCACTCCATTACAAATATCTATGGCACTGGGATTAATGGTCGGGTTGATATCGTCACATTCAAAACAGGAGGCAAAACCGTCACCATCTAGATCGAAGCCTTCATCAACAATGCCGTCACAATTGTCATCCACTGCATTACAAATTTCAAGTGCGCCTGGGTTTATAGCAGGATTGATATCGTCGCATTCAAAGCATGAGGCAAAACCGTCTCCATCGTTGTCAAATCCTTCGTCCACCAGGCCATCGCAGTTATTGTCAACAGCATCGCATATTTCAATGGCACCAATGTTAATGGCCGGATTAGTGTCATCACAATCCTCCGGTCCGGCCGGGAAGCCGTCTTGGTCATCATCAATGATGGCAGATCGGTCAAAGGGATCGCCCAGGTGATTTGCACCACGAAATAGCCTTGGATCAAATTGGTCTGGAGCAGGAGCATTGCCGGCAGCAGGCTTGAGGAAGTTCAAATAGATATCAGCAAGAAATTCTTTTGCCAATAGGAAGTCTGGATCCCTTTGCAGGGCAAGTTGAATTTTCTCCACCGCTTTGCTGTAGTCTTCCAGGTCGCAAAGTATGAGTCCTTCAAAAAGGTGGAGCAGGGCCATTATGTCGAAGGTCACCGGCTTTTCAAGCTGAGTTCGCTGTTCATCAGTCAGGACAATATTGAGCTCTTCTATAATTTCAAACAGGAGTTTCTTTTCCATTTGGAAAAGTTCTTTAAGGAGGGTGCCTTGGGATTGAGGATTGGCAATTATATTTTCTGCCTGTATTTCCAGCAGCCTGGAATCAAAGCGAAATTGGTCTGTTGCTCGTTCAAGGATTTTGCCACCCACTATATGTCGGGCTCCCAAGAGCTTGCCAATTCGCGCACGATGAGAGGGTGAGAAAATTGCTTTGTCCGAAAGATCCATTTCATCCAGAAGAGCTTGGATTTTTACCCTTTCGACGAGCTGGAAATCCGGTATTGCTGACAGGTCAGTAATGAGCATCAGGGTAAGGCCTTTCTGCAGAAGATCAAGCCTCTTCCATTGGGTCTTGTTGGTGAAGTAGAGAATTGCCAGGGAATTGGGCGTAGTGGTGCCCTGGAGAGTTTCTTCTTGGGCGATGGTGTTCTTTGCCCAAGACTTATCTTCGTCGGTGACAACCTGGCGAGACCAGCAGAGAGTAGAGCAGAAAAAGCCTAACAGCACGAGAGCGAATACGGGAAGAACGATTCTTGCTTTCATGATTTTCCCTCCCAAAAAAACCATTTTTCATCTACCTAAATGGTATCTCTTTTAAGGGATGACTGTCAATGAATGACAGCTTTTAAAAGATACTATATGAAAATGCAAAAAACATGCCATAACAAAGGTTTATGATTGTCTACTTATTTCAGATAGTTGCACGATATTGGAGGATAATGACCGGCGTAGGTATTCCGGGAAAGAGGAATTATTTCCATTATTTAGGAAAGATGAAGATACAGTGTATGGAAGAATAATGGCGCCAGAAAAGTCAATTAAAAGATAGGCGTCAATAAAAAATAGTTGACTTTAAGATATTTTGCAGGTTAGGTTCCTTTGAATTTTGCAGCGAACTAAAATTCAAAGGAGGAAGAAATGGGATTCAAAAGTGTATTGGTATTTTTCTTGGTATTGTTGGTTTTAATGTCTGTTGGTGTCGCTTCTGCTGGTGCCGCTTTTATTAACGAAATTCATTATGATAATACAAGTGGTGATCTAGATGAGGGTTTGGAGTTGGCAGGTGGGGCTGGATTTGATTTGTCAGGATGGCAGGTGCTGTTTGTAAATGGTGGCAACGGTGAAATATATGGGAGTCCTCTGAATCTCTCTGGAATAATTCCCGACCAGCAAAATGGTTTCGGAACAATGTCATTCATGCGCCCCGGAATTCAAAATGGTCCGGATGGTTTAGCTTTGATAGACAATGAAGGTGGAGTGGTTCAGTTTATCAGTTATGAAGGGTCATTTGTGGGTGCCGAAGGGTTGGTGGATGGTTTGCAAAGTGTCGACATTGGGGTAGGGGAAACTTCTACTACAGAGGTTGGTTTCTCTTTACAGTTGATTGGTATTGGTTCAGAGTATTCTGACTTTTCCTGGCAAAATCCCATGGAAAACAGTTTCGGTACTGTAAATACTGGCCAGACTTTTTCGGCTGTACCTTTACCTGCCAGTTTGCTTTTATTGGGGCCTGGTTTTTTGAGTCTTCTTGGCTTGGGAAGAAGGAAATGGATTATATAATCCGCCCTGGTAATACGGGAAAAATCGGATGATGAGTCTTGGGCCGTCATCCGGTTTTTTTTACATACCTATTATTCACCAGAGTGATTCAATAATCTTTTACCAAGTTCAGGGAAGAGGGACATGTCGGTATGGGGCAGGAAGTGACCGGCAATATATTGGTCCTGAAAATGAGCCACCTCAGAGAGTTCAAAGCTTGTCATGCGGCGGACCACTTTAACTACGTCTCTGCGGATATGGTTTGATAATTCGCTCATCCAGGCTCCCATGAGTGAGCCGTTTCCTACATAGAGGATTTTATCCGGGTCTATTTCTGGCAAAAGTCCCACGGTCATAGCAGAATCGAGATCAATAAAACTGCCAAAGGCGCCTGCTAGAATAATCTGCTGGAGGTCGGTTACTTCAAGGCCAATCTCTTCCACCAGCGTTTTGATACCGGCGTATATAGCTGCTTTTGCACGAATAAAGTTTTCAATGTCCACTTCATTGATAACAATATCCGAGTTGGCGCCGGACTCATCCTTCCAGGCAAGAACATATTCAAATCCACTCCGTCCTTCTCGAATGCGGGGTGTATCCAGATCTCTATTAAATTTACCCGATCGATCAATTACTCCGAATTCAAACAATGTTGCTACAATGATCAAAATGCCTGAACCGCAAATTCCTATGGGTGGTTTATTCCCAATGGTCATATTCATGGGCTCGAATGTTTCCGGATTAACACTGAAATCATCGATGGCTCCATTGGCCGCCCGCATCCCGTGGGTGATTCCACCCCCTTCAAAAGCCGGCCCAGCTGAGCATGCAGCACAGACCAACCAGTCTTTATTGCCGATTACTATTTCAGCATTGGTACCGATATCGACGTACAGGGTAACAAGCTCGGTGCGATACATGCCCGAACCCATGACGCCAGCCACGATATCACCACCAACGTAGCTGGAGATGGACGGATAGAGCAGGGCGACAGTATGGCGCGGAAGGTCAAGTTTGAGGTCGGCTGCGCGGATGGGTGGTAGAAAGGTTGTCACTGGCACGTAAGGAGCCCTGCGAATATTGTCCGGTTCGAGACCCAGAAGGAGATGGGTCATGGTGGTGTTGCCGGCCAAAGTTATGGAACCGATTTCATCGCGCTGGACTTTCCCCTTTTTTGAGCCATCGTTTGGCTTTGCCTTGTGTAATAGGATGTCGACTATGCCATTGATGGTCTTGGCGACTATTTCCTGGAGGAGTTCAAGTCCTTCTGGTTTTTCAGCATGGATTATTCGGGAGATGACATCTTCCCCATAGGCAATTTGACCGTTGTATTCTCCAGCCCTGGCCAATACTCTGCCATTGTTCAGGTCAACCAAGAGACCATATACAGAAGTTGTACCGATATCAAAGGCAAGGCCGAAGTTACGATGGGTCCAGTTGCCGGCTTGAATATTGGTTATAAAAGTTTTTCCCGGTTGGTTCACCGGTCGAGCCAAGCTCACGGTGATGCGAAAATCATCTTCTCGTATGGTATTGCGAATTTTTTTAAGAACAGGAAGACTTGCAAGAAGACGTCGTTCATCGTATTGGTTGGCCAGACCCTGGATAACCCGTCCGGCATCCGCCATATTGTCCGATGCAGAGGCCCGGGGCAATTCGACAAAGAGTTTGTCCACAGGTGGGAGAAATATGCCTTCTTCCCGTAAGTCCTGAATATTATAGACATGGATGCGGGCCCGATGGCGAACTGGCACCTCAGTAGAAAGGCCTCCCTTTTTCAGGCTTGATTCAGCAGGTATGCGAATAACCAGATCACTTTTTATTTTACTGATGCAGGCTTGTCGAAATCCCGCTTCAAAATCTGCAGGGGATATTTTTTCACTAAGACCGCCGTCCAATTCTCCCTTTTCTACAATAACCCGGCATTTACCGCAGACGCCAGCCCCACCACAGGAAGCATTTATATGAACTCCTGCAGAGCGGGCTGCTTTGATTAATGATTCGCCATTTCGGGCCGAAATGGTTCTGTTGGCAGGATGAAAAGTAACCTTGTATTGAGCAGCCTTTGTCATGTCCCAAGTTCCTGAACATGGAGATTCTGCAATTGGGCTCGGTTGAATACCGGCCCATCAACACAAACCAGGGTGGTATCCATGTGACAATGCCGGCAGATACCAACCCCGCATTTCATCTGCCGTTCAAGGGTGGTCAGAATATCTTGATCTTTGAAACCTCTGCTGGAGAGATCTTCTAAAGTGGCACCTATCATCATGGGGGGACCACAGACCAGCGAGATCGTCGATGTAGGTTGTATGTCAATTTTATCCAGTAAGGCGGTGACCAATCCAACCTCGCCATCCCAGCCCGGTTCTGTGGCATCTACGGTGAGCAGGCAAGTGGCAGACGGATGATTTTGCCACTCTTTAATGTCCTCAGAAAATGCAATGTCAGAAGGAAGTCTACTTCCATAGAGGATTGTAATGTTCTCTTTGAAAAGGTTTTTATCAAGACAGTAATTGACAACAGATCGTAACGGAGCAAGGCCAATGCCACCGGCCACAAAGAGCAAATTTTTCCCATCAAGATCTTCCAGAGGAAATGGACGTCCGTAGGGGCCACGAATTCCTACCATGTCACCTTCTTGCATGTCATGCATGGCAGATGTGAGAACACCAGCTTTACGAACACTGAGGTGGATGGATCCCGGGCGGGTCGGGGTGGATGAAAATGATATAGGAGCCTCACCGCAATGGGGTACGGAAACCATGGCGAATTGCCCGGGCAGGTATGAAAAAGACTCATTGGCATCCTGGCCGGAAAAATAGAGGACAAAAGTTTTAATTTGGGAGTTTTCAACAATGATTTTTTCAATCACCGCCGGTCTTGGAATATAGTCTTCAATAGCTAATGGATCCATGATTTTTCTTTTCCTTTAACGTCGGCAAAGCTGGAAAAATAGTTCAAAATTTAAAATGCAAATTGAAAAGTTAAGACCATTTTGCACTTTGCATTTTTCACTCTAGTATTCCCCTGCTCGCTTAATAAACCGAACAATATCGGTTCCGCCGAAACACATATCTACACAGCGGCCACACCCTACACAGCTGGGGCGACCATGATCAGCTTTGTCAATATGCAGTTTATGCATAAACCGTTGTTTTATGGCTTCGGTTTTCTGTTTAACAGGGTTATGGCCACCAGCCATTTTGGTAAATCCGGCAAATGTACAGGCATCCCAGCAGCGGATGCGTTCTCCATTATTTTCAGACAAAGGCTGGTCCACAATGGTGAAACAGGTGCAGGTTGGACAAATAAAGGCACACCCGGCACAATCTTGGCAACGATGGGAAAGATCCTCCCAGATGGAATCTTCAACAGTGCCGTCAGTCAGGCGTTTCATGGCCTGGTCGGCATGGACATTGAGTCGAAATTTATTCATTGCTTCCAGAGAAAGCTGGTATTGGCGTTGTATATCTTCTTGTTCTGCAGGCGTGAAAAATTCTTCCCAATGTTGCACCAGATGCTTACCTTTGGGACGTCCAGTCTGCACGAGAAATTTATCTCCCAAATCTGTAAACATCAGGTCAAACCCTACTTCCATAAACGGGCCGCATTTCATGGCATTACAAAAGCAATTTTCAAAGGGAGAGTTACAATTCAGGCCGATAATCAGTGAATCTTTACGTTTTTTTAAGAAAGGTTGATCTTTATTTTTCTGCATAAAGACCACATCCATATAGAGCACTGCGGTCAGATCGCAGGGGCGAACACCAAAAAATAGTGTTGGGGGTGGGGAATTGGTATTCGCCTCAAACTGGTAGCCGTTTTCTGTAACCTGATAGGTCGCCAATACCTCCTGTTGGGGAAAGAGAAATGACTTGATGGAGTTCTGGGGTTGGTCCTTCAGGTTGACTTTACCCCTTTCTAAATCAGTGATAACAGAAAAAAGCGTATCACTATGCTGGTTGGTTACCGGTGCCACAAGACGATGGTGTTTCTTGATTTTTCTCAAAAAACTGACCAGGTGGTCCTGGGGCATGATGAATGTATCTTTCATATCTTTTCGATCCGGACTGCGCATATTTTATATTCCGGGCATTTTGCCACGGGATCTCGGTCGGCAATGGTAAGCAGGTTGATGGGAGCTTCCTTAAAATGAAAAGTAGCGTATACTTCTCCACTTACCATCTGGTCGGTGACATCGGCTTTCAATTCAATGGCACCCCGCCGCGAAGAAAGACGTAAAGGATCACCCTGCCGCAGATTTAAGTCAGCAGCATCGGCAGGATTGATTTGCAGAAGGGGTTCACCATCTTCCCGGTTCAACATGCTACTTTTCCTGCTCATGGTGCCAGTGTGATATTGGTGATAGGTTCGTCCGGTATTGAGAAGGAAGGGGAATTCATCATCGGGAAGTTCCACCGGCGGTGTATGAGTTCCTGGGATAAATTTCCCTTTTCCCCTGGTGAAATAATACTTATGAAGAAAAGGGGTGCCGGGATGCTCTCGATTCCAACAAGGCCATTGGAGTCCCCAACCTTCTTTTAATCTGTCGTGGTGCATTCCTCCATATATGGGAGAAAGCAAAGAAATCTCCTCCATAATTTCAGCCGATGACTCATATTCCATGGGGTAATCCAGGCGATTGGACAGGTCAATGAGGATGTCGCTGTCGGTGCGGCAGGATCCGAGGGGAGGAATGGCCTGGTTTATATACTGTACTCGCCTTTCAGAATTGGTGAATGATCCGTTTTTTTCGGCAAAAGAAGCAGCCGGAAAGACCACATGGGCCAGTTTGGCGGTTTCTGTCATGAAAAGATCCGATACAGCCAGGAACTCTAGATTGCTTAGAGTTTCTTCGACTTTTTCAAGTACAGGATCACTGAGCATGGGGTTTTCACCCATGATATACATGGCCTGGATTTGACCATCTTTACCACTATGGGTCATATCCGTAAGGCTGAGGCCCGGCTCCGACGGCAGCTTTGTTTTCCATACCCGTTCGAATTTTTCACGATAATCGAGATTATCAACCGCCTGGTAGCTGGGAAAGACAGTAGGCAAGGCTCCCATGTCGCAAGCGCCCTGGACATTGTTCTGGCCTCGAAGAGGATCCACGCCGGTATATTTCTTTTCCACATTACCGGTCATCATGGCCAGGTTGGCAATGGCCTGAACATTCTTGGTACCGCATATATGCTGAGTGATTCCCAGGCAATAACAGATTACCCCACGTCTGGATCGGGCATAGTACTGGGCAGCGAGACGGATTTTTTCCAACGGGACACCGGTTATGGCCACTATCTCTTCGAGATCAATGCCATAAAGCATATCGCGCAGTTCATTGAAATTTTCAGTCCGCATTTCAATGAAAAGATGATCAGTGAGATATTCATCAAGAATAATCCGCATCATACCGTTCAAAAGTGGGATATCTGTACCCGGCCGCATTGCCAGATGAAGGGTGGCGTATTCTGCTATTCTTGTTTTCCGGGGGTCAATGACAATGAGCTTGGCGCCATTGTCCACAGCATCACACATGCGGCGGGCTACCTGTGGATGTGCTTCTGTAGTATTGCTTCCCGTTGCCAAGATGACATCCGCCGACTCAATTTCATTGATGGAATTAGTCATGGCCCCACTGCCGAAAGTAGTGGCAAGACCTGCCACGGTGGGAGCATGTCAAAGACGGGCGCAATGGTCTATGGAATTGGTCTTCAGAACTGCCCGTCCGAATTTCTGCAGAAGGAAGTTTTCCTCGTTGGTGCATTTGGCTGAAGACAAGATGCCGATGCCATTCCCCTTTGTGAGATGACGAATCCGTCCCAGCTCCTGGGCTGTATAATCTAAAGCCTCATCCCAGGATACCGGTACATGCTTGCCATTTTTGCGCATGAGGGGCTCAGTGAGCCGATCAGGGTGGTGGATGAATTCGTGAAGATGCCAGCCTTTGACACAGAGATTGTTACGGGAAACAGGATGATTGCGGCTTGGTGATGATCCGGTAATCCGATCATCTTCCACTTGCAGGTAAGCTCCGCAGCCGCAACCACAGTACACGCAAACAGTAAAAACATGACGCATAGCCGACATTTCCCCTAGGTGTTATGTATTTGATGAGAATGAGGCAACATTAACAAGCAGCTACGGCACCTGTGGCTGCTTGTAGGGCTGAGGTTGTCCGGATTGTATATATTTTCACCCGGGGCCTGGTTGCCAACATTCTTATCGTAAAGTGGTGGGGGGGATTTGGCAAGGAAAATGGTAGGTTAGCTGCTCGTTGTTGGATTCGCTTTTATTTGAGAAACGCAAAAAAAATGGGGCGGCATTGGAAACCAATGCCGCCCTCTATATCTAAACTGGCTATTAAAAACCAGGTTGGAAATGAAACTTATTAAACAGTCAAATCATCCCGTACTGTTTTACGAGGTCCACCGTGGCCAGCGGTTGACCAGTCACGGATGGGAACGATTTCTTTCAGGTTTTCGCCTTTTTTCTGGGCTTGCAGGCGATCGTGGATATGCTGCCAGATGCAAGGTACCTGTGGATTGATTTCACATTCTCCATCTTGTGAACCACCACAGGGGCCGTTCAACAAGCTTTTAGCGCAACGTGCCACCGGACATAATCCGCCGGTTTCATGCAGAATACAATTACCACAGCCGGCGCACTGTTCACTCCACACACCCTGGACCTGTGATCCACCAAAGCTTGTGGTGTTCACTGCGGGATACACCACGGTGTCGGGACGAAGGTTGGCGATGAAGTTGACTCCTACCCCACAGGCCATGGAAACAATGGCATCGTATTTGCCATCCCATTTATCTATGGATTCGATGTATTCCTTATCGCATTGGCGGGTCAAAGCGCCTTCGATTACTTCAACGGTCGCGCCTTCTTTTTTCATTCCCAGGCGAATGAGTGAGGCAAGGATTTCAACTTCCCTCTCACCACCAGCAGAACATACTGTTACGCAGCCTTTGCAACCCAGGAGCAGTACTTTTTTCACGCCCTTAAGCATGCTCACTATTTCGTTTATGGGTTTTCGTTCAGCAATAATCATTATCAGTCTCCCTTAAATGGTCCAGGGCCCATTTCTTGAATTCGTTCATCCATTCTTTGAGCAACGTCCACGAATTCAGGATGTAATCCCCGCTCCATATGAAACATTTCAATGCGCTCAGGTTCCACGTCAAGTTCGGACAGAGCCTTTTTTACCGCTGCCACTCGTTTGGCAGCCCGTTGACTCCCCATGAGGTTATGGCAAGTGTCTTCCGGGCAACCAACAACGTAAACGCCGTCAGCGCCGTCTTCAAATGCCTTAAGTAACATGCTGACTTGCAGTTTACCTGTGCAGACCTGTCTTTCCAGTGTGACATTTTTGGGAAAACCGTCAGCTATCAATCCCTCAGCTTCTGTGGCGCAACTTTGCTGTGACGTATAGTGACAGACAAATGCGCGTATATCAGGGGTGAAATCACTCATGAAATTCTCCGTATTTAGCTAATACTGCAGTCTGCGATCAGCTTCTCGTCTTCAGACTGGTTCAATTTGATGGCTTGTGCCGGACATTCAGCCGGGCAGATGCCGCAACCACGGCATTCCTCGATATCAATAACAGCCACACCTTTATCATCAATCGTCGGAATGCGCCAAGGACAGACACGAACACAGGTCAAACAGGAGACACATTCGTCACGCTCGACCCAGGCCGCTTTGCCTTTATCCAGCAGATCCTGCTCGGTGATGAAGCCATCTTTCATTGCCAGTTTGCGTAAAGCACCCATAATGTCGGCAAAGGCAACTTCCTGGGGGCATACAAATACACAACTTCGGCACGATGAGCAGAACCAGAGCAGATCGGAACCCAGCAAGCGATCTTTCAGGCCCATGCGGATCATGTGGATCATTTTGCGGGGGTCAAAGTCTGGAATTGCCTGGCTGACCGGGCAGATACCACTGCAGGCGCCGCAATTAAAACAACTGTTGAGATGTTCGCCACCAGGTTGATCGATTACTTCAGCGGCAAACGCGGTGTTTATGTCTTTCTTTGTGAGTGCCATGGAAATCCTCTTATTTAATGTCACCACACCATTGACTGTTCATTTATTCATGGATAATGAACAATAATTTCAGGTAGTTACGGCGTGTAAAAGGTCCTGTTCGGGGCTTTTTTTACAAGACCGACAATGCTAATCAAAAACTTTTCGTTTGTCAATATGGGGTGTTGATCAAGAAAAAGCTAGTGAAATCAAGATGTTATGTCTGATGAGCCGTTGCTTTTCTTTGTTTTATTTTATTTTTTGATGAAATAATAAACGGCAGAAGTCCATCATTCCTTTATTTTTCAACGGTACTACGGGATCAATTTTTTTTTAAACATCATATTACACCAGAAATCGAAACTCTCCTTTACCAAGTAAATCATGGAGGTGGAGAATGCCTATAAGCCGTTGTTCTGCGTCGGTAACCGGCAAGATTGTAATCTCATGACGCTGCATGAGGCTCACCGCATCTGCCACCAAGAGCCCTTGAGATATTGTCTTGGGAGCCACGGTCATCACTTTGTCGAGAGGCGTCGTGTCCAGGTTTTCGCTGTTGCTGACAAGGCGGCGCACGTCACCATCTGTGATAATACCAACAATTTTTCGGGCTTCTTTCATTATAAGAACAGCCCCAAGGTTCTTTTCATTCAGAACCTGGATGGCCTGCCGTAAATCAGCATCTTCCGATACAGTGGGAATTTCTTCGCCCAAGAGCATGACATCGGAAACTTGAACTTTCAGGCGCTCACCCAGGCTGCCGCCAGGATGGTTTCGCCGAAAATCGCTGGCATTAAATTGTTTTAGATCCAAGAGTACGACAGCCAGAGCATCTCCCATTGCTAAAGTAGCAGTGGTGCTTGCCGTGGGAGCAAGTCCAAGTGGGCAAGCTTCCTGTGGCACTGCTGTTGAAAGAACAGCGTCGGAAGTTTCTGCCAGAGTGGATGCGGTATCACCGGTCATGGCGATGATTTTAACGCCTCTTTTTTTGAGGCTTGGCAGTAGGATATTCAACTCCGTTGTTTCTCCGGAGTTGGAAATGGCAAGCACAACATCATGGGAGGCAACAATACCAAGGTCACCATGCATTGCCTCCACTGGATGCAGAAAGAGAGAAGGAGTGCCGGTTGAATTCAATGTGGCGGCAATCTTCTGGCCAATGATTCCAGATTTACCAATGCCGGTAATCACTACCCGCCCCGGACATACCATGATCAGCTCAACTGCAAGGAGAAAGTCATCCCCTAATTGATCAATGAGCGCAAGGATGCCATCCGCTTCAATTTTCAGAACTTCTTTTGCTTTTTCAAGAGTCATATTGAAAGGTTATAAAGTGTATAATTCAATGTGAAAAGTCGTATTTTTCTTAAACTTTGCACTATGCATTTTTAACTCTACACTGTATTTACCCCAAGGCAAGTTTATGGAATTCTTGATCAGGTGGAATGTGGTAGTGGCCGTTGAAGCAGGCTAAACAAAAATGTTCAGCATCCATTTTTGTAGCTTCCACAAGTCCTTCGAGGCTGAGATAATATAATGTATCCAGACCAAGATAATCACGTATTTCATCTACGGTTTTATAGGCAGCAATCAGTTCTCCTCCAGAGGGGAAATCGATGCCGTAAAAACAGGGGTTTTTTGTGGGAGGACAACTGATCAGCATATGAACTTCTTTGGCGCCTGCTTCACGTAGAGCCCGAACACGGCTGCGACCGGTGGTACCCCGTATAATTGAGTCTTCTATAATGATGACTCGTTTACCCTTAAGGAAGGAGCGGACCGGGTTCAGTTTCACACGTACCGAAAAGTCACGCATGCTCTGGGTGGGTTGAATAAAGGTTCGGCCTACGTAATGGTTTCGAATGACACCCATTTCCAGGGGAATACCCGATGCCTGTGAATACCCGATGGCCGCATAATTGCCAGAATCGGGAAAAGGCATGACAAAATCTGCCTCAATGGCACATTCTCGGGCGAGAATTTCTCCCATCCGCTTTCGGCTGTTATAGACATTGAAACCAAAGATATCGCTGTCTGGTCGGGCAAAATAGACATGCTCAAAGATGCAGAATTGATGCTTTTGTTTGGGCTGAGGGAAAAAACTCTGTAGGCCGTCCTTGGTGATGATGACCACTTCACCTGGTTCAACGTCTCGGATATACGTTGCTTCCACCAGGTCAAGGGCACAGGTTTCACTGGCCACAATATAGGTCCCATTGGTTAATTTCCCAATACATAATGGGCGATATCCCTGGGGATCGCGGACCGCCACCATGGTATCCTTGGTCATCATTAGAATGGAATATGCACCGCGTAACTGGCTAAAGGTTTCGCCCAAGGCTTTTTCCAGTCCCATATGTGAAAACCGGGCAAAAAGGTGGATGATAACTTCGGAATCCATGGTGGACTGAAAAACAGAACCTTTTTCTTCCAAGTCTCGTCGCAGTTCTCGGATATTTACCAAGTTGCCGTTATGGGCCACAGCAATTGTATTGCCCTGGTGGGTAGCGGTGAACGGCTGGGCATTTTCAATGATTGAGGCACCGGTGGTGGAGTAACGGACATGTCCAACGGCAAGATGGCCTTTTAAGGTTTGTAGAATGTCTTCGCTGAAGACCTCCGGCACGAGGCCCATATCTTTATATTGCGTTACTTGCTTTCCATCAGAGGCAACAATGCCGGCGGATTCCTGGCCACGGTGTTGCAGGGCATAGAGCCCGAAATAGGTAACTTTTGCAGCATCTGGATGGTCATACACCCCACAGATACCACATTCCTCGCGGGGACGAAGATTTTCTCCCTCACGGTTCATAACTCTCTTCCTCAACTAAGGTGAATCAAAACAAAATATGAATAGAAAATGAGCTTCTATTCGTCTGAAAAAAGATGCGAATATACCCTTTTTTACCTGGGAAAGAAACTTTTTTTGGCATTAGGATGGTCTTTAATCGCTTTATGGTGCCTTGTTCTCGTACCCTGTATGGTCCCGACCTGTATAAAAATTAATCCAGGAAGAGGTGTTGTTCAGGGTCCAATCACGGGGAGGAACAAAACCTTCTTTAACCTTGTGGAGTTGGTTGCATTTTTTTAACCGATGGTACATTCGTACATAGAGGCAGCGTTTTTCCCCAGGATACACTTCACACCAACCGTTGTTACTTCCTCCACAGGCCCCGTTTAAAATATATTTTGCGCATCCCGATTGTGGACAGAAAAAGGCTAGTTCAGCCAAGGTGCAGTCGCCACAGTTCTGACAATCAAAGGTCAAGAATTTTATGGTGTGCTCTATACGGGTGAATGGTCCGACAAGTTTAGGAGTGTTCAGGGCAAGACAGAGTTTTTTGCAGGGAGAATAAAGGCTTCCCTTAGGATCAAAAGCAACCCGGTGAAGCCAATCCATAAAGGTATGAAGGGGTGGGCAGAGGCTGGTTTTGTTCTGTTGGAGAGAAGGCTCCGGCGTATTGAGACCTGAGTCTTCATCCTTCTTGAAATAATAAAAGGAATCTTCCGGCCAGAAGTCAAGATCCGGCAAATGGTCGCGCCAGGCAGGGAAAAAATCCTCCGCCTTGTTCATGACAAACTCAATATCCTCAAAGGCCAGGGCCGGGCCACCAATGTGGGCACCGGCGTATCCCATGCCTTTCATGATAGCCAGTAGTTTTGCGGCCCGCAGAAGTCGCGCTTCCTTGCCCTTGTCGGAATTTTTAGATTCATCCTGCATCTGTTGAAACAGACGGTCCGGAATTACACAGCCCGGAATTTCACCTGCGTGCATAAGCCGGGCAACGGGCATATTGGGAATAAATACATTGCCCAGTACTGGAATGTTGAGATCATTTTCGGCAATATAGAGTATGACTTCATGGAATTTCCTGGCGTCAAAACCAAGCTGGGTAATGACAAAAGCAGCGCCGGCGGCGATTTTACGATGCAGCTTGGCATACTGCATCATGAGTTCAGCCTCCAGATGTTTAAATGGCGAAACAACTACACCGCGGAAAAAGGAGGTGGGCTCGCCAGGATCAGCAATACGTGATAATTTGCCGGCACCAAAAACGCCCTGATTCATATTGCCAATGAGATCCAAGGCCTGAACGGTATCCAGGTCAAATACCGGCTTTGGTTTGCCGCGATAGCCTTCTTTGGGATAATCACCGGCAAGGACAAGCAGGTTTTTCAATCCAAGCCTATCCCAGGCAAACAGCAAACTCTCCATCTGATTACGGTTTTTGTCTTTACAGGAAAAATGGACGATGACATCCAATCCCAGCTCACCTATTTCAACACCTAATACCTCCGGTGACAAGGCAGCATGTCCACCGGCATTTTCCGTCAGACTCACAGCCGAAAGCCTGCCGTCCATGGCTGCCTGGCGGGCAAAAGAGAGGGCTCGACTATGCTCCTGACTGCGTCCGCCTCGGCTGGGGACCAGCTCAAAAGTCAGGGTGAATTCATCTTTGTCATGCAGTGATTTTTGAAACTGTGAAGATGGATGGAAGACCATTTCGTGGTTGCCTTGCCCGTTGGTTTTGGTTATCCATGGTGTTCATTAATTAATACTGAAGATTCCGGCATGGCCCGGTTATGGAGAAAAAAGACTATGGGAACCTGGTTGATACTTATTCTTACCTTTTACATCTTTATTCAATGTATTGATAATCTCGTTGCCTTTGTCAACCTTAAACATCTGGAAAAAGTTGGCGATACAGTGCCGGCTGGTTTTGAAGGATATGTCAATAAAGACGAATTGGCCAAGATACGGTCGTATACGGTGGTCAAAGGAAAATTTGGGTTTTTATCCGACGCTGTTCGCATTGTTCTTACCCTGGCAGTTTTTTTTGGTCCCATTCTCAATTGGTATAATAGTTGGATGGCAGGCTGGGAACTCTCCCCCCTTCTTTCCGGAGTTTTATTCTTCTTAGTATTAACAGTGGCAGACGCAATTTTTCGGGCACCTTTTGACCTCTATCATACTTTTGTTATTGAGGAGCGATTCGGTTTCAATACCCAGACCGTCGGCCTGTGGATTGGCGACTTTATAAAGGCCCTGCTCATCAGTGCCATTTTATATGGAATTTTATTGGGCGGGGCGTTTTGGCTCATTCAAGCTGCTCCAGAGCTGTGGTGGTTTTTCACCTGGGTTTTGTTTGCCTCTTTCAGCATATTTTTGCTTTTTCTTTCGCCCTATGTCATTGAGCCTTTGTTTAACAAATTTACTCCTCTTGATGACCCTGACCTTGAAGAATTGCTCCGCAGTATTGTGGAAAAAGCCGGCATATCGGTCAGCAAAATTTTTAAGATGGATGCCTCTCGTCGGAGTCGGCATGGAAACGCGTATTTCAGCGGCATCGGACGGGTAAAGAGAATCGTGCTGTTTGATACTTTGCTGGAAAAAAGTCAGCCGGAGGAGGTGGCAGGTATCCTTGCCCATGAGGCTGGCCATTGGAAAATGAAACATGTCCTGAAGCGGATTGTCATGATCGAAACCGTTGCCCTGGTTGCCTGTTTTGCAGCTTTTCATTTGACCCGTGGGAATGAGCTTGTCGCCCTCTTTGGCTTGGATCATTCAACCATGTACGCCAAGCTCTTTATCTGTGGTTTCCTTTTATCTCTCGTTGGTTTTATTTTTGGGCCATTAAGTAATGTGTGGTCTCGTCGACATGAACGGCAAGCCGATGCGTTTGCAGTCAGTCTTACAAATGATCCAGGCGCCCTGGCAACAGCCTTGGTGAAACTGGGTCGGGATAACCTGGCAAACCTCCATCCTCATCCATGGTATGCGGCTCTCCACTATAGTCATCCACCGTTGGCTGAGAGGGTTGCTGATCTGCATGAAATGTCGGAAAAAAAATAAACCAATGTCCACGACAATCTCATGTGTCAGAAAATCCAGTACCGCTCACGTTTTTGAGGAGAGGGCTGAAGAGTACGATAGTTGGTTTAGCGATAATCCGGTTTACAGGTCCGAACTCAATGCCTTGCAAAAATTAGAAACAAGTCTTGTTGAGCCACGTCTTGAAATAGGTGTAGGGCCTGGTCATTTTGCTCATGACCTGGAAGTCAAGTTTGGCCTTGATGCTGCCTTTTCTCCTCTTAAAAAATCCGCTTCGCGCGGCATTCATGTCTGCCAGGGGCTGGGAGAACATCTTCCCATTACAAATGAGTCCCTGGGAACCATATTTTTGCTGTTCTCCCTATGTTTTGTTGAGGATCCGATTGTTGTTCTGGCTGAATGTCATCGGGTGCTTAAGCCGGGTGGTCACCTTGTCCTGGGTACGGTACCTTTGAACAGTTCCTGGGGGAAAATGCTGGAAGATAAAAAGAGAGCCAACCATCCCTTCTATAAAGACGCGCGATTTTTGCAGTTATCTCAAGTACAGAATTATCTTTCCATGACAGGTTTTGAATTGAAAGAGGGCCGCTCAACCCTTCTTTCTCCTCCTCAGAACTATAATGAATCTGAAAATTCAATGAGTGGAATTTCTGCAGATGCCGGATTTGTTGTTTTAGTTATGGAGAAGGGGCCGCTGAAATGATCCTGCATGGGGAGTGGTGCCATAGGAACTATGCGGTCTTCTTCTGCCTTCTTATTGCGTTGATGGTCGTAGCCAATCCAGCATTTGCAGAAGACCCTTTGTGTCCGAGGCAAATTGAAGAAGAGAGCAACTGGCTGGATACCTATTACCAAAAAGCATGTAATAGTCTACAGGGATATGTTGTTCGAGCAGACTCACTCTTTGCTAAAACAGAGGAAGATAAACTGGCCATAAGTAATTCAACTTTTCAGCTCGAGTCGGTTTTTGAAATACGAAATGAGCATAAGGTCAAATACGAATTTTCACCCCGATTCGATGCAGACCTCCATATTCCCAACTTAAAAAGATCGTATAAAATATTTATCAATACCCTTGCGCCCGATGAGTTGCCCGGCATTAAAGAGGCAGATCGGGACCGTTCAATTTTCATTGGTTTGAGCTATGATTTTTATCGGGCAGTTCGGACAAGTCTCATCGCCAGGGTCGGTGTCAAGTGGAGATGGCCTCCCATCGCCTTTAGCAGGATCGAATATAATTATATCTTCAAAGGGGAACGCTGGAAGATTTTCCCACGGCAACGATTCTATTGGTACAGCGATGATGGATTTGGGGAAACTACGTCATTACAAATGAGTTATAAGGCTGGGAAAAAATGGGTCTTACGCTCGGAATCTGCTCTGAAATTTGCGGAAATAACCAAAGGTGCTGAGTGGGAGCATAGTTTTTCCCTTGGCTATGTGATGAAAGAGAAATCCGAAAAACTGGATTATGCCTTGGGGTGTGAGGTAGGTGCCCATGGCTATTATGATGATTCCCATGGCCAGGTCGATCGCTACAGTCTTTCTTTCATTTATCGGCGGCCCTTTTTACGTGACTGGATGTTTATTAAATTTGTCCCGGAAGTTGAGTACGTTCTTGAAGGAGAAGAGTTACGCGATGATGACGAATATTTGGTCGTTCCTTCTTTCAGTATCGGCGTTGATATGTTGTTTTACGGAAATGAGTAGGCCTTCGGTTTTGCGGAATTGAGGTCAGGCTGTCTTGCTAATTGCAGATTGTGGTTTATAAAATTGTTTTCCGAAACACAGACGTGTACAACTTAAAGAGTGGTGTGTCGGAATTATAGAGAGGCCCCACTGGATAAAAAAACATTTGGAATTACTAAGATCAAGATATGACGTGCATCCACAAATCAGCTCTTAAAGAGGAGAATGGAATGCCAAGGAAAAAGTTGTTTTTCTGTGCACCAGTAATCTGGGTAATACTTTTGGTCACGTTTTGGGCCACCTCGGCTACAGCTGTGAATCAGACTTCAACTTCTGCAGCGATAACTGCCAACAGTGCATGTGGGCTGGCGGGTGGTACAAGATATACTTTTGCAGAAGTTGACTATGACATCATTACTGCATATCTGGCAGGCAATAATTATGTGCTATTCACCGTCACATTGGGCGCGACAAATTACAGCGGTTCTCCAGACGCGCCGATCCTCTGTCAGCCCATTACAAACGCGGTTTTTAGTGGTACTGGTCTGGGAGCGTTGGGGGGAGACCTTCCTGATGATCTGGTAGAGCTTGACACCTTGGATTCTGAAGTCTCAGATATGACTGATGGGGCTGGTGGTGGTGCTGATTCAACTGCTGATGTAACTGCCTATGTTTCTGGTGCTGCAAGCAGCCAGATTATCTATATCTATATTACTGACATCCAGGCAGCCACAAATTGGGCAGATTCAAATACTCATCCCTGGATCAGAATTGGCCTTGATGAGGGGATTTCCACTGAAATCTGGGCCGACGTTCACGATTATAGCGGCTTGAACAGACTGAATCTAACCACCCAATTTACACCTGTTACTCTGACTATTGCCGGTGATAATGAGATTGGCCATTATATCGCCCCCAGCGTTAATTCCATTGATGTGACTGCCACATCTATGCCTGTATACAACGGTACATGTTGTGCAGACACAGGGGCGGTGGATTTGAAGTTTGAATCAAATACAGTGCTGAGCCATGGCGACCGGATCACCATGGATCTTGCATCCGAGATGTCTCTCTGCTCGGATATTTCTCTGGTCATTGGTAATGGAGGTGACAATATTGCCTTTGACCATGACGATATCATTGCTGTGGGGGGCGGCGGTCCAGTGGGATATTTCAATGATGGAGATTCAATGCCTGCAGGTTTCGTCGATGGTCTGAATTCCACTTTGGGCGGGGTATATTTCGTCATATCCGGTACTGCAGGAAGCCAGAGAATAACCATTGACATTGTCGGTGCAAGTGCGCAGGTTCTAGCATCACCGTAGGAGATGGTGCTGACAGTGGGTTGACTATTCAGCTCTTTAGACAAGAAGCGTATTTGGGGTACCTCTTCAAAAATGATTCATCCGGTGATCAAGCATTGGAAGATGATAACACTCTTTTTGCCGATCTCAGTAATTGGGACCAGCTTACCTTTGACCTGACGTTTGATTCTACCGGCGATAATTTTCTCTTTGCTGGTGATGGATCAACCCCGCAGATAGGACATCAAATCGGTCAGTATAATGGTCCTGTGGTGACTTTATTGGGTTCTACGCCTGTTGCTGTTGAAGTTTTTGATAGCTATGAGCTCCCAGGAGCTACAGCTGAGGAAGTCCAGTATGATTCTGGCACCGGTCTTCCAGTTTCTACTGATTTATCGGGATCAGTCGTTGTTTCAGGTGATGTGAATTTCGATGTCGTTGGCACTTACCTTACGAGCTACAGCGCGACAGGTTCGTGTGGCATTACCACAACAGCAACTCTAACGATTAATGTTTTTGATCCTTATGTTCCTACAATCTCCCTTAATGGTTCTAACCCCATGAACGTTATCCAGAATACCAGCTTTACAGATCCGGGTGCTGTGGTGACGGATAACTATGACAGCGGTCTTATTGCAGTAGTGACCGGCACTGTTGATACCGCAGTCGTAGGCCAGTATGTTCTCTACTATGATGCCTCGGATAGTTCAGGAAATGCGGCAGAGCAAGTGAGCAGAACCGTGAATGTCGTTGCTCCTGGGGTTGATATCAATCCACCCGTAGTTAGCCTCAATGGATCCACTTCTATGACAGTTTCTTTTGGGGGAACATTTACGGATCCCGGAGCAACGGCCACAGACGATGTTGACGGCACATTAACAGTGGAGGTTTCCGGTACAGTTGATACCTCTACCAGTGGACAATATTTTATCGAGTATACGGCATGTGATACAGCAGAAAATTGTACAACAGAAACACGAACCGTTATGGTTGAGGATGCTGTGGAGCCTGATCCTCCTGTTGCTCCGGATACCCCTGTTCTCGTTACCCCTCTCCCCAGTGAAGAAATTACCAGTTTTCTTCTTCCACTGACAACAGCGGCCTATTCAAGTGCCGGCGCAGCCCATGGCAGTACTAGATGGCAACTGGCTACAGACGCAAGTTTTTCAGCATTGGTTTTGGACATCACAAGCCAGACAGAGCTCACCACATTTATGATACCTAATGGTTTTCTCGCTCCATTGACGCCTTATTATTGGCGCGCCATGTTTATTGATACGCTGGGTGCAAGTTCAGCATGGTCTGCGGGGTCATTTTTTATGACCGGGGTGGATAGCGCTGATCAAAATGCGAATGGGGTTCCCGATGATCAAGAACCCACAGGTGCTGTTGACCTTGATGGTGATGGAACCGATGATTCTGCCCAGACTGATTTGTTTGCTGTGGTGGTAACTGATGATACTGCCAAAACCGCTGGAGTTAAATTGTCAGGAGATGCGGACCTGCAATTATTTGAATCCGTTGATTCTGCAGATTTAAACACTCAAGGGGCGCCGGAATCACTGCCATTTGGGCTGTTTACCTTAAGTCTGGCAGTACCCAATGCCGGTGACTCAACCACAGTGACAGTTTATTTCAGTGAGGCTGTTGATGTGGATGCAGTCTGGTATAAGAACGATCCGGTTACAGGGGTTTGGTCGGAGTTTTCCGGGGCAGTATTCAGTGCGGATCGACTTTCAGTAGCATTGACTCTCACAGACGGAGGTGCAGGGGATGGTGATGGAATTGCCAACGGCATAATCGTTGATCCTTCCGGTCCTGGAATTAATCCAACGACTCCTGATCCAGCTCCCGATACTTCAGGAGGCGGTGGAGGAGGATGCAGCACCAGCCAAAAAGGCCCGGTACATGGTGTTACCTGGTTACTTGTCCTTTCATTCCTTGTACTTCTTGGAAGAGTCAATTTTTTGCACAATCCTAAGTAACTCAATTTCTATTGCTTAATGCAAAGGCGCTACTCGGTTATGGGGTAGCGCCTTTTTTATTTTTCCATTGGTATGCTCTTTGCAAATGTATACCAATGCTTGATGATTTCGGTAGGATTGTACACCAGGCGATTATGGGATTTGTGAGCAATAACAATGCATAACGCATTGAACATACGTTTTTTTCGTGCGGTGTGAGTGTGTGGGAAAATCTCCTGAAAGTGTTTTTTTCACCACATAAAGCCATGTGAAGCAGGATATTTATTATGCAAAATTTACGGTCAGTGCAACCAATAGTAGAGGAAGTATTTCACTTAGATGAGGGTGTATCTCTCATCCCCTTTTGTCGACTGGACGGAAGCCCTCATTTTTCCGATATTCACTTAGCCCAAGTTTTCAGGAGAATCGTTCGAGAAGAAACAGTGAGCAGGGTTTTTTATGACGGTTCTATTGTGAATACTTCGGATTTCATTCGGTTTTTTAAGAACCATGACCGGGAAATATTTTTTGTGGAACATAATGGCAGAGAAGTCGGTTTTTTCTGGTTGGAAAAATTCCGCCATAAAACTTCTTTTATTAACTATTGTTTTTACCGCGAATATTGGGGAGAAAATGCCTTGCACATCAGCCGGGTATCCATAGATTTTCTTTTTGAGAGAAAAGATTGCCATGGTGAATTTCTCATTGATATGCTTCTCGGTTTGACACCGTCGACCAACAAGTTGGCCATCAAGTTTTTACTGAAAAATGGTATGACTGTGCTGGGGAAAATGCCAAAGATGTTATTTGACGTCAAAAAAGGGACCAATGTGGATGGAGTGTTTTCCTACAAGCAGCGAAGCAAGAATGGAAAAATAAAGTTTCCGACTTTTTTAATGATTCACTAAACTGGGCTCAAGGTTCAGGGTCTCACTTGCATGTTCACCATGCGTCCTTTCCGGGGGTCTTTATATCGAATTGTTCCAGAGACACGGCCAGCTTTGATGGGTTTGTCCAAGGTCATGTTGACGGTCAAGGTTCCTGGTTTGGGATGCTTGAGGAGCCATTTTGCCTCGCCTTGTTTGGGATTGGATTTTTTCAACTGAGGTGATGAGGACATAATGGCAATGCCCTTGGGTAATTTCTGAGTCAAAATAATCGAACTTGGTGGCGGTGTTTTTATGGTGAGCTCTAGTGAGATTTCTTGTCCAGAAGCCTGAACGTACTTACCATCAACCAATTCTCCAGCCCAGAGCGACATGGGAAATAAAAAGATGATGAGCATGATGGGAAAAGTATTTCTTATGAGCTTCATGGGTGGACTCCTTCTGTAAATCAGTCCTTGATTAAGGCAGAATAACGTAGTTTTGACTGGTGCTATCCCAGCGATATCCAGCGCTGGACCAGATAGTATCAATCTGTTCACGGTCGATCGCCAGACCGTCAAGATTGCCAAAACTATCGTATACGGCAAGAATTTCTTCATCGTCAATAACATTATCTGTGTTGGTGTCAGCCCAGTGAAAATTCTTCGTGAGCATGGTGTTGGGGCCTGAAATCAGATCGGAACGCCCTTGCCCTTTGCCCTGGGTGACCTCCCCTGAAAAAATAAGCGTTTGCTCAGACCTGACTTCGGAATCAGCTCGAAGAATATAAGCCAAAATGGTGCGACCATCTGAAGCTTGACTGATCCATTTCAGCATATGCTTCTTGTTGTCATGGGTCGTGAAAGCCGGGACGCCGGCCACGGACTCGGTTAGTGAGGGGAACACTTCTTTGATGATGATTGAGCGCGATTTTGTTGATGGGTTTTCAAGTTGGATCAGCACAGGGAAAATTTGACCTGGTGCTGCGTGGGGGGGCAGGAGTCGACGTGCGGAAATATATATCTCTTCTTGTTTGTCTGCTAAAAAGAAAAATGCCCCTACACCAATCGTCACCAATAGAATGAGGCTGAGAATAGATATGGGAATGAAGAGTGACTGGTGAGAAGGATCAGATGGAGAAGGGGTGTCTTCTTGTAGAGGTGGAAGCTTGGGCTTTTTTTCTTCTGCCGATTTATCTCTATCTATGATTTCATCAAGAGATACTTCTAGAGCTTCGGCAAGTTTTAAGGCGTTTTCTTTTTTTATGGTTGGGTAGCGTTTATTTTCCCAGCGAGAGATTGTGTCGGTGGTCACACCAACACTGGTAGCGAGATACAGCTGGGTTAATCCCTGTACTTCCCTGAGATGACGAATTTTCTCTCCATCAATTTTTACAACCGGTTGGCTACCAGGTGGAAGGTTTCCATTCATACAAAAGCCTATGTCAATTTGTTGGTTGCATGGGGTATAAAAATGAAGTTGTGAAGTATCACAACACTGTCTACTTGCAGCCGCTTGTCATTAAAATGTGTATCTATACTACCAGAAAAGAGGCGTGGTTCCAGTATTTTTAAGTCATAAAAAAGCACGGGCTCCATGACACTGCCATGGAGCCCGTGTTCTTTAGAAAATTTTGCCGGCTCGGGGGAGTTTTCGTATTGAAAACTGAGCCGGCTGTCCTTTATCAGGTTGAAGAGCTTGCCTGTATCTCACCGGTTGTATTAACCCAGATAAAATGTTCCAGTAGATTTTTTTGCTCAGGTGTGAGAACGCCAAATTCAAGACCCCGGCGTCTTACCGTGGTTGCCTTGGTTGAAACACCACCACTTACAACATGATCGGATATGGTCCTGAGAGGGATATTGTCCAGACAGAGATCATCATCACTGAAGAGGAATCCGCGTTCCTCGGGTTGGGGCGGCAGGCCGTTTTTATCGACATAGCGTATGGAAATACCTCCCATGCTGATATCAACGATCTGACCAAATTTCGAATTTACTGCGAATACCCCTGACATCACTTTAAATCTTTTGTGGCTGCGCCGGTCTCTATCGTCATTCATGGTAAAACCTCCCAAATGTACTTATATTATTTATTACATCATATCCGGACTGGACCTGTCAAATTATTTAGATCGCTATGTAGTGACTGGTGAGCTTGGTCTTCCATGCATTGACAGTATTTATAAAAAAAGATACACATTGAGGACGGATATAGTTGGAATGCTGTTTCGACCTATTACGCGGGGTACAATGTGAAAGCATGGGAAGAAGACGGGGAGCATCGCGGTGGAGATTGGACTGAGGCCCAGGTCCACCTTCGCAAGGGTGAAGTCGCAGAAGCGTTGGTCTTCTTTCAAAAGGTAGTTGCTGCAGAACCAACGGATTTTGATGCCCTCATTCATGTGGGATATTGTGAAAGTGTTCTCGGCGAATGGGAGAAGGCGACCCAGGCATATGAAAATGCTTTGGAAATCCAGGATGATGCGGTCATTGTTTATTTAAGGCTGGGGGGTGTGTACCTCAAGCAAGATCGTTGGCAAGATGCTATGAAAGTGTTTAGTGAGGCGGTAGAGCTTGACGCGGATGATGCTTTGGTTTTTTGTAATCTTGCCCTTGCTTTAGGTGAATTGGGCAGGTTTGACGAGGCACTCAAAGCTGTGCAAAAGGCCGTTGATCTGCAACCGGAATTTGCCTTTGCCCATTACGAAACAGGTTGGCTTTATAGTCGGTTGGAACAATGGCAGGATGCTGCGGATGCCTTTAAAAAAGCCGTCGAGATAGAGCCTGAATTTGCCAAGGCCCATTTTAATCTAGGGGTAAACTGTCTCATACTTGGTGATATTGTCGCCGCAAAAAAGAGTTTGATATATTAAAAGAACTGAACCATACCATGGCTGATCATCTTTGGAAGCTGATCAATAATCCCCAATAAGATTTTAAAACGTTTCTGGTTCAGGCAGTTCTTTCTGTTTCTCCTTTTTTATTCCCTCCAGCATATGTTTCAGTTCAAGGACTGATTCATCCAGAATTACAACTTGCGACATAACCGCCTGGGATGAAGAGGCTGTCTCTTCGGAGTTGGCAGCCAATTGCTGGGTTCCCTTGTCGAGTTCGGAAATTCCTATATTAATTTGAGAAATACCCTGGGCCTGTTCTTGGCTGGCCACGGTAATTTGATTAACCCTATCAGCAGCTTCTGAAGAGATTTCCATGCCATCGGCAAGTTCTTTAGCCACAACTTCCAATTTTTCCAAACCTTCAACAACGTGTTGGCCTGCCTGGTCAATGAGGTCATGGGAAGTTCTGGCCGATTCTGCGGCGCGTTGGGCAAGACTCCTCACTTCATCAGCTACCACAGCAAAACCCGCGCCGTGCTCTCCGGCTCGAGCCGCTTCAACAGCAGCATTCAAGGCAAGAAGATTGGTCTGAAAGGCAATGCCTTCAATATCGCCAATAATGCCGGCAATGGAGTCGGAATCCTTTTTAATATCTTGCATGGTAACCAGCATTTCCTGCATCTGGGTATTGGCAGTTTCGTTGGTCTCTTTCGCCTTCTGCATAAGGCTGTTGGAGGCTGTGGAGTTTTCTGCATTGCGCTGGCCCATGGCGGTAATTTCTTCGATGGAAGCACTTACCTCTTCAATGGAGGCCGCCATTTCAGAGCTCATTTCCGCCACCTGCAAAGAAGACTCGGAAGTTGTACGGGCCTGTTCGGTAATTTCATGGGAACTGACGGTCAAACCATGGGTTGCAGAGGTGACAATATTGACGATAAGACGTACCAAGTACCAGGCTGAAACAATAGTGAAGAGGATAACCAGTACACCGAAAAGCGCGTAAGCCAGAACAGCCAGTTCTGCAAATTTAAGACTTTTCTTTTTCACGAGATCGGTGGCATCCCGCATCATATCAACCACCGGTTTACTCTCTGTCATTACCACGGCATAGGATTCACCGAAATTGTCTTCAACCAGTTCAATGGCCGTTTCCTCATCTTCATCCTCCAGGGCAGGTAAGATTTGATTGCTGATTAATGAAGAAATGGTGTCAATGGAATCAGCAACACTGGCAAATTGATCATTAATATCTTCCAGATGATCTGCGGCATGACAAGATGAGCAGTTTCTTTCGGCATTTTCGCCTGGTAAAACCACGGAGTTTTGCAACACTGAAATCTGTTCTTGCAGACGATTAGCAATATTGGGCAAGGTGGCGGCAACCTCATCATCATATTCCAAGAGCTGTCCCAGAAGGCGACCACGCATAAAATTGATGTTCATCCTCAATCGAGCAATACTATCAACGGTGGCCAGTTTTTGCTCAATGGCAGTGAATTTATCACCACCGACTTTTATTTCATTAACAATGAAATAGGCTAAAACGACACTGAAGGTCAGATTAATAACAACGAAAAACACCATGATGCTAAGCTGGAACGCAAGGCTTTTACTCATTAACCATTTTTTCATAATTTCCTCTAATACAATATGCAATGTGGAATTGGCTTAGACCACGTTGTGGTGCTTTAATTAAGAAGCAATGTAATTATTATTGGAATGATTTGCAAGAATTCAGACTGGTTAGCCAATAATTAGTATTTGAAAAATTATGTGATAAAAGGGGAGTTGATACTGAAAACTATCCTGATGGAGTAGAACGATTGGGCTTTATGCCTAATTCAGTAGGAAGGAGAAAGTTTTTTGCCTTATGATCTAATGTCAGGAAGTTGGTTTGTGAGGAATACCTTCTACCGCCAAGAGACTAATGAAGTACTCCAATTCCTGTTCGTGTTGCTGACTTATATTGGCATATTCGCCAGCGCATTTTCTCATTTGGATAGAGGCATAGGGAGGGGTTGCATCCTCAACATGATCTTTGATGAGCCTGAGAGGAACTTCCTTAATGTGAAAGTTGCGTTCCGCACTAAAAATGTCAATGGTAGAGTTAATGGCTGGCATGCTGTTGAGATACTTGAAAGCAATACCGCCTTTACTGATATCGCGGACGGTGCCAATTTGATTGTTACTAATGATGAAAACACCGTCTTTTGTCCTGTAACGCTGATGCTTGCGTCGCTCTTTATGCATTGTCATTTTTTTCTCCTGCGTAATGCTTCTAATATTATAATTAGCAAAAGCAAAATGCATGCCAGAAGGGAATGATAATCTTGCATGGTTTCCTTTTGTATCTAATTGTGAAGAAATAATAGGTACTCCCAGGAGAATAATTTTAAATCAATCTCATGTCCTCTATACATTTGGGTGAATGGAGAGGTATTGGTCTGGGGCATATGCCCCAGTGCTGGGTGGTTTGACCAAAGTTGATCAATTGTCTCACCACAGGATTTATCTTTACGAATCAGCATTCGCCGGCAATGTGGAAGAAAGTAAGTACCATTGTGTGTAGTAACTTTCTGAGTTTCAAAATTCATGCTAGTATTAAATATGGAGTATTACATAGTAATATGAGCCCAACTTTTTTCATTTCGAATGAAAGAGGGGGACTTAGGATGCTGAAACATTTTGGATGGTAAGGATATCCTCATGAAGGAAAGAGAGAGTTCTGAAAAATGGAGTCTGCTATCGGAAAGTTTTAATGATCAGTTTTCATTATTTTTAGAGAACATGACAGAGGCAGTAGTAGTAGTTCAAGATGATTCTCGCCTTGCATTGTGGAATGATAATTTCCTCCAACTCACAGGCTATTCTGAGCTGGACCTCAAAGGTAAAGAAATTCCCCAGCTCATTCATGAAACTGATCGTGGGATGGTGGCAGAGCATATGGCAGCGGTGCAAAATGGTGATGGTTTATATCGTTCTTCGCCGTTTCGAATTATGATGCCGGGGGGGACGGTTTAGGTGGCTGTCGTGTAATAGCCGAAAGATATATTTTGACGGCCGTTCTGCCAGTCTTCATTTCCTGCTGGATATTTCAGAACGTGTTTCCATGGCCAAGGAGCTGGAAGAGATAGAAACGCGTTCTCGGGCTATATTGAAAGCGGTACAAGCAGGAATAATGATTATTGACCCTGAGACCCATACTATTGTTGATGCAAATAAGGCAGCCCTTGACATGATTGGTTTGCCACTGAAAGGTGTTGTTGGTCGTAAATGCCATAGTTTTACCTGTCCAGCTGAAGAAGGGAAATGTCCCATTACTGACAAAGGCCAAAAATTGGATAACTCCAAGCGGGAGTTGTTGACCGCCTATGGAAAGCGCATTCCAATTTTGAAAACAGCTGTAACTATTAGCTTAGGTGGTCGAGAGCATTTGCTTGAGTCTTTTGTTGACATCAGCAAGTTGGAAAAAGCACTAGATAGTCTTGAAGAGAGTGAAAGTCGAGCCCGTGCCATTATCGATACAACCCAAGCCGGGATTATGATAATTGATCCTGAAAGACACACTGTTGTCGATGCCAATGAAGCAGCTTTGCAAATGATTGGACAATCCCATGCGGGGGTGGTGGGTAAAACATGCTATAATTATTTTTGCTCAGCAGAAAAAGGAAGCTGTCCCATTACCGACAAAGGACAGAAAATAGATAATTCTGAGCGAGAACTGGTAACCAGGAACGGCGGTCTTTTGCCTATTCTAAAAACTGTTAGCAATATACAGTTTGACGATCGGCCACATCTTTTAGAAACTTTTCTCGACATCACCAAGATTAAGGAAACTGAAGTTGCCCTGCGAAAGGCTGAAGAATCCTATCGGACTATTTTTGAGAATGCCGTGCAGGGGATTTACACGACCACTTCATCTCTTGATTGTTTTGAAAAGGTTAACGATGCCATGGCAACAATGCTTGGCTACGCTAGCCCCGAAGAGATGCTTCAAGAGGTCCACAGTATTCGTAAACAGATTTTTGCCGATCCAGCACAACGAGATGATTGTTTAAATGCACTTTTTGATACTACGAGTGTACATCAATACGAACTTGAGATGCGCCGGAAAGATGGCAGTAAGATTTGGGTGGCCATGAACGCAGTGGCGGTAAGAGATGAAGAGGGAAAGATTCTCTTTGTTGAAGGTCTAGTGGAAGACATTACCAGGCGCCGCGCAAATGAGCGGGAATTAGAAAGAAAGGCCTCTCTTGATGAGTTAACCGGCTTGGCCAATCGTTACCTTTTTCGCAAGACATTCGATCAGATGTTGGCCCAAGCAAAGCGTTCCCACGGACAACTGGGAGTATTCTATATTGATCTGGACTCATTTAAAGAAGTGAACGATATGCATGGACATCATGTAGGGGATGCACTTCTTAAAGAGGTAGCCAAAAGGTTGAAAAATCACCTCCGTTCTTCCGACCAGGCATCCCGCTTAGGTGGCGATGAATTCGCAGCGCTTCTGTGGGATGTGCAGGGGGACTCAATGCAAAAAGTTGCCCAAAATATCATCGATTCCATCAATAAAGAATATCATCTGGGCGATGGAATTGTCTGTAGGGTCGGAGCAAGTATTGGGGCCAGTATGTATCCTGTGCACGGTGATGATCCGGAAGAACTGTTACGCCGGGCTGATTTGGCCATGTATGAAGTGAAACAAAATGGTAAAAACCAATTTGTCCTTGCCACCATGTAATTTGTTATTAATTTTGCATTCTATTGGCCATAATTGATAGCATAAACATGAGGGAGCACGTTTTTTCCAACCGATGACATATGTTTTTCAGAAAACTGAGTAAAAAGGGTTATGAAAAAATTAACCTGCTTGGCGATATTATTATGGCTAACAACAGTGGTGATAGCATTCTCCTGGCATTTTACCGCTGAAAAAAAATCCTATGATAGACTTGCTTATGAAGTAGCCAACGCGGTTCTAGATCATGTCATTATGAGTAGGGAATGGAATGCCGACCACGGTGGTGTTTATGTTCCCGTAACTGAAAAGACGAAGCCTAATCCGTATCTCAAAGATTCTCTCCGTGATCTTGAAACAAAGCAGGGCATTTCTTTAACAAAAATTGATCCAACCGTATACGTTTACCAAATCTCCGATCGGCATGTTGAGTATTGTGGTATCCACTACCACATTACCAGCTTGCAACCAATACGGGCGGAGAACAAACCAAGGGCTTGGGAAAGAGAATGGCTTCTGGAATTTGAGAAAGGTGTCCTGGAACAGAGTATGTTTGCCCGGCAGGGTTCCACTGATGTGTTTCGTTATATGGTCCCCCTGGTTGCTAAAGAGAGTTGTCTAAAATGTCACGCGCAATATGGCAAAAAAGAGGGTGATTTACTGGGCGGCATAAGTGTTACCTTGCCTTGTTCCGCAATGGTTGGTTCGAATTCACTGTTGTGGAGGTATGTCCTGGTCGCCGTTCTTGGCGTGTTTTTCATACTCACTTCTGGTTTCTTTCTGGAAAAAAACCGCAGGAAATTGCTCGCAACTAATAAATCCCTTGAAGAAGAGATAAAAGCCCGGCAGGCGGCGGAAAGTGAGTGGACAGCGGCAATGGATGTCAGCGATGATGCTCTCTATCTTATTGATGTGAACCGTCATCTCGTCCGTGCCAACCAGACCTTCTATAAGATGATGCAGAGTACCCCGGAAACTGCCATAGGACAGCATATCTCGGAAATAGTTCATCCCCAAGGAGAAGCAGTCCCCTGTCCTGTTTGTCAAGCCCAGGAAGAAAAACGTGACGCCGTGATTATCATGGAAGTAGACCATCCCGACAATCCTGCTGGATGCCCACTTGAGATAAAGGTAAAAATAATCCGGGATGACAAAAATCGTCCTGTAAGTATTTTCATGAGCATCCATGATCTTACATCTTCAAGGGAAGAGATAGAAGAAAAACAAAAGTTAGAGAAACAGTTGCGCCAGGCCCAGAAAATGGAAGCCATCGGTACCATGGCAGGCGGTATTGCCCACGATTTCAATAATCTCCTCAGTGTCATTCTGGGTTACTCTGAATTGGCCAAAGAAGATGCCCCGGAAGGAACAATCTTTTCCAAGGACATGGATAAAGTCCTCGAGGCAGGTGAACGTGCCAAGGATTTGGTAAAGCAGATACTTTCTTTCAGCAGGCAGACAGAAATCACACGCGTTCCCATGCAGCTTCAATCCCTCATCAAAGAAGCGCTGAAAATGTTACGAGCCTCCATTCCTACCACCATTGAAATCCAGGATGATATTGACTCAGAATGCGGAGTTGTTTCCGTCGATCCCACCCAGGTTAGTCAAATATTGATGAACCTCTGTGCTAATGCCAACCATGCCATGGAAGAGTCCGGCGGTATTCTGAGAATTCAATTGAAATGTGCTTTTGTGGGGGAAGATGATACAAAGCAGAAAGCCCATTTAAACCCTGGGGAATATGTCGAACTGGTGGTCTCCGATACCGGATCCGGCATCGGTCAAGATGTTATCGAGAAAGTTTTCGATCCTTTTTTTACCACTAAAGAAATCGGCAAAGGCACCGGTATGGGGCTGGCAATTATCCATGGGATCATTGGAGATTATGGGGGAGCTATCACCGTTGAGAGTGAAGTTGGGGAAGGTTCTACATTTTATGTCTATTTCCCGGTGATCGACCAGGATGAAGCGGTCCTTGAAAAAGTTGATGAAAAAAGAGTCATGGGCACGGAACGTGTATTCTTTGTGGATGATGAGCAACTACTCCTTGATATGGGCAAAGAAATATTGGAGCGCCTCGGTTATACTGTCACCACGGAGCAAAATAGCTTGGAAGCATTGAGGATTTTTCAAGAAAATCCGGAAGATTTTGATGTTGTAATTACCGACCAGACCATGCCTGGTATGACCGGTACAGACCTGGCCCGTCGGATGTTACAAATTCGACCGGATATCCCGATTATTCTCTGCACCGGCTATAGTAATTTGATTGATGAAGAATCGGCAAAGTTACTAGGAATTAAAGAGTTTGCCTTGAAACCGATGACCAGAGGATCAATTTCCCACTTACTTCGCAAGGTGCTTGATGCAGCATAATATGGCAAACCGCATGTTCTATTTTGCCTACGGCTCCAATATGTCCATCCGAAGGCTCTGCCAACGGGTGCCTTCTGCGCGTCTGGTATCGGTTGCTCGTCTTGAAAACCATGAATTGAGGTTCCATAAAAAAGGATTCCGGGACGGCTCGGGTAAATGTGACGCTTATGCAACCGGAAACACGGAACACACCGTAATCGGCGTGGTTTTTGATATCAGTATTGAAGAAAAAAATGACCTGGATCGCGTGGAAGGTTTAGGAGCTGGATATGAAGCAAAAACTGTGCAGGTCGCTTCATCCACCGGTGAGGCCATTCTGGCAACCACCTATTACGCCACCCATATCGATTTCACACTTCAACCCTTTCATTGGTATAAGGAACATGTCATGAGAGGGGTGCGGGAGCATAGTCTGCCTGAGTCCTATGCACAAACCATCTCCGGTGTGGAATCCATTGTTGATCCAGATTCTCATCGCCATGCCATTGAAATGGCAATGTATTGCTAATTATTAGATTGTTTGGTTTTCCTTGCTGTTATCTTCAGCATATGGGAGGGTAACTGTAAAGGTGGTCCCAACCTGAAGTTCACTTGTGACTGTAATGGTGCCATTTAAGTTTTCATCAACTGTTGGCAAGAATAGAGACCAAGGCCTGTACCTGTTGGTTCTTCTTCAGCTTCTTCACCCATTATTGCCTTTGTTGTAAAAAAAGGATCAAAAATATGGTCTATATCTTGGGGAGAAATTCCCTGACCGGTATCTGTGAAATCAATATAGATATTCTCTGCATCGTATTTCGTGGTTATAGCGATTTTTTTAATGGGAGAGTGCTTCATCGCATCAACGGCATTTCTTATCATATTGCTGCAGAGTTGAGAAAATTCCGCATAAACACCGAAAAACTCCGGTAAATGAGAATCCAAGTTCAATTCTTTTGTTATCTTATGCTTAAATTCCGGATCTGCCTCTAAAAAATTCACTTCAGTGGTAATTAAATCATTGAAATTCAGAGTCTGATCTTTATCAGACACCTCTCTCCTGCCTTTTTGCAGCAAACTATCCAGCAATTCCTGGATTCTGTCCAAGGCTTCAAGGACTTTTTTGTTATTATTGTTGACCTTTTTACAGCAATCCCCGATATGCTCACAAAGCCTTTAATAACGCAGTATAAACAGGAGCC
>CAYUCH010000027.1:0-24963 GCA_964443295.1 uncultured Desulfobulbia bacterium
GGGTGGCCGGCTTCGCGTGGAATAGGTGGCCGAGATCAGTGGAATACGCACCTTTCCTCACATGGGCGTGAATGAAAAGCTCAAGGTACATTATCCCAAAGAGATACTTCAAATCCAACGAAGAAAGCATAAACGCTATTCGCTTGGACCACGATCTAAAATAGTCTTCACAAGGAAGGACAAAAGTAAGTTGCACTCCGGCATTATAGAAAATATTTGTTTAGAAGGAGCACGCATTTCCGGAGTATTTTCTAAAACTTTTAAGTCAGAAGATTTACTGAGCCCTGCCACTCTTACTCTCCGACTTGAGAGAGGGGATGTAAAAGAGACCATAGTTATTCCGGAAATTTCTGTTAAGAGGGTGGAAGAACGCAGTGATGAAGAAATCGCCCTGGGTGTGCATTTTCAATTGAAAGAATCAGACAAAACACGACTTGATAATTTTATTTCTCTTTGTAACATGTTAGAGGCATCTTCCTCCAAAAAGAAAAAATAAGAGTGCTCCTACTCTTCACTTTGTTGTCATTTTCAGACAGAAAAAGCCCTGCAGGTGTTACCTGCAGGGCTTTTTTATCAATACTTTCAACAAATGGCCTTAATGCTTAAAGGATCGCTGCCCTGTATACTTCATTGCCACCTGTGGATCGGCTTCATTACAGGCCAGGATAGTTTCAAAGTCTCTTGCAGAGCCGCCAGCCTGGAGGATAGCGGAAACTCCCTGGCGAATACCAACATCTGCGCCATCACGAAATGGGAAGAAAGCGTCAGAAATCATAACTGAATTGGGTAAACCGGCACGGTCTTCTTGAGTTTTCTTATCAATGGCCTCCTTATCTGCCAGGTCCCGCTCTCCCTTTTCAATCTGGAGAACCAAATCAGCATAGGGTATACCGTGGATGTCAAAACAGGTAATATCAGCATACTTAACATACGCTTTCTGGACCGCAATCTCTGCCACGCCAACCCTATCCTGCTCACCTGTGCCAATACCTACGGTGCAACCATCTTTCACATAGATCACAGAGTTAGATGTAACACCATGCTCAACAGCCCATCCAAAAAGCATATCATCAATTTCACGGGCCGTTGGTTCTCTCTCACAACTAAAGTCTTCGCCTTTAAAGGTCGTAGCAGCTGGTTTTAAGTCTGCCACGCTGCGAATGGAATTAACCGCTGACTGCTGGGCAATAATTCCCCCATCAATAAGGCTTTTAAAATCAACAAAACGATATTTTTCAAATTCTGCCAGTCTATCCATGCGGGCGATCTTTACAACTCGCAAATTTTTTCTGGCTGCCAGTATTTCCAAAGAGCCTTCTTCAAATTCAGGGGCACAAACCACTTCCAGGTAATTCTGGCTCAAAAGCTCAGCAGTTGCTTTGTCACAAGCGCGACTCATGACTACTGCACCTCCGAAGGCTGCAATGCGGTCGGCCCGATTGGCTCGATTATAGGCATCTGCCATGGAATCTCCATAAGCAGCTCCACAAGGATTGTTATGCTTCAAGATAACAGCCGACGGCCTGTCCATCAGATATTTAATAATATTCATACCATTATCAATATCCGTGAGATTAATTTTTCCAGGGTGTTTACCAACTTGAAGCATATCCTCAACAGATATACCACTGACCAGTCCATTTCCTGGCTCAATAAAACTGCACTCTCCAAGCATTAAATTTCCGTTAACCAGTTCATACAGGGCGGCTTCTTGATCCGGATTTTCACCGTACCGAACCCCTCGCTCGTCAACCGTACCGCCTTCTTGGGCGATAGCCCAGGTACGTTTTTTATAAACCAAGGTCTGATCACCAAAGGAAATTGTCATTTCCATGGGGAAATGGTCTCCCAAAATGGTTGTATACATTTTTTTCAAGTCTTGTGCGGCCATAATCACTCCTTTATAGAAGACAAAATAAAATACAATTTTTCATCCTTTTTCCAGGACCAAAATTACAAATTGTCGGTTCTGGTTTCCTTAACATGCCAAGAAAAAAGACGAAACTTTTTTCACCCACTTTCAGGATTATAGAATACTTGAATTGCACTGAAATGTAGTATCCCAGTCCTTCCGTACCGGATCAAAACCGTGACGACGTATCATCCCCTTCACTTCATCAAGGGATCGATGATCTCCAATGGAAAACTGTTCACCTGCAAGTTTTGGATCGCTATAGCCACCAGGTGCGGTACACGAACCGGCAGAATAGCGGGTTGGACCAAGTCCAACCATGCCATCACGAAACCTTTCTTCCTCTCTGGTAGACAAAACGAGACCAACATCTGGATCGAAAAGACGCATGGCAAAAATGAGTTGAGCAAGATTTTTTTCACCGACGGGAACAAGAGGCGGAAAGTCTCCTTCGGCTGGACGAAGTCTTGGAAAAGAAACAGTAAATGCTGTCTGCCAAAACTTTTTACGCAACAAATCGAGATGCATGGCAAGCGCCACTCCTTCACATCTCCAATTTGCCAAGCCTAGAAGAGCGCCAATCCCTACCTCTCTCATTCCTGCTTCTGCCGCACGAGCAGGAGTATCTAGACGAAAATCATAGTCACTTTTTGGGCCGGAAACATGTACATCTGCAAAAGTGGGCTGATCATACGTCTCTTGATATATTGCCACTGCAGACACACCTGCCTCAAAGAGCCTCTTATACTCTGCTGTAGTAAGAGGTTGCACCTCAATAGATACTGCTGCAAACTTATCTTTGAGTCGAGTTGCAACTTTCTCAAGATATTCAACACCAAGACGTCCAGGGGCTTCTCCAGAAACTAGGAGTATATGATCGAACCCTCTTTCCTGTAAAATGGCTGCTTCTGCTTCAGCCTCATCCAATGACAACACTCGTCTATCGATGTGATTCTCAGCAGAAAATCCACAATACTTGCATCTATTCTGACAAAAACTTGAGAGATACAGAGGGGCGTAGAGTTGTATGGTTCGTCCAAATCTCTGCTGTGTTATGTTTGATGATTTACGCACCAAATCACCAAGCAAAACCTCAGCCGCGGGTGATAACAATGCGACCAATCCATCTATGCCAAGGACAGAAAACGAAAGTGCTTTTCGAACATCCCCTTCAGTAATGGTGTTTAATTTTTTATTGATTTCCTGAAAATCAGGAGGGAAAGAAAACATAATGTTTATACTTATTCACTAACGAAAAGAAGTTCATCCGTTAAGTGATTCTTTAATAAAAAAATATATTAACGTAAAAAATCGAGTCCAGCTTCGGGTGATGACGCTGAGGCATCCACACTGGACATTCCTAAACCAGCATTAAAAGCTTCTCTGCCAGACTGGACCCCTTTCGCAAACGCCATAGCCATTCCAACAGGATCGCCTGATACAGCAATAGCGGTATTTACCAATACCGCATCTGCACCTAGCTCCATAGCGAGGGCTGCATGGGAAGGCGCACCAAGTCCGGCATCAACAATAACCGGTACATTTGCCTGAGCAATAATAATTTCAACTTGCATCCGTGTCTGTATGCCTAAGTTTGTCCCAATCAATGACCCCAAGGGCATAACAGCAGCAGCACCAACATCCTGCAACCGCAGTGCCAGAATAGGATCTGCGTTCATGTATGGGAGGACTTTAAATCCATCTCGAACAAGCAAATCCGTGGCACGCAAAGTCTCAATGGGATCAGGCAACAATGTTCGCGGGTCAGGGGTAACTTCAAGTTTGAGCCATTCTCCACCATGAGAGGCACGGGCCAAATTAGCTAACCGGATAGCTTCTTCAGCATTTCTGGCTCCTGATGTATTTGGTAAAAAAAGATATTTATCCTCTTCAAGAACTCCTAAAATATCATCATCAGGATCATCAAGATTAACACGTCTAAGAGCCACCGTAACTATTTCAGATCCAGAGGCATTGATAGCAGCCTGCATTTGATCAGCTGAGGAGAATTTTCCAGTTCCGACAAGAAGTCGTGAACCAAATTGATGACCGGCAATTTCTAACATGATGCCCCGCCTCCAACGAAACGAATAAGTTCTACAACCATTCCATCTTGCAATAAATAATCTTTGAATTGTTCAGCGTTTATGATGACCCCATCACATTCGACAGCCATATTTTTTGGATCCAATCCATGGTCGCGAATGAAGGAATCCACAGAAGTTCCTGGTTGTACTTCCCTTTTTTCTCCATTACAAATTACTTCCATAACTATTACCAATTCAATTTTTCATAAAAAGCATGCAGAAATCACTATCCCAAAACTTGCCATACCAACAATCATATCTTGTATATAAACAGGTAATGACAGACCCCCGAGGCAAGATGAAGATATAAACACAGCTAACAAACCTTCCTACAGTTCCAAGATTCCCTTTATACCAAAGGAAAATAGCAATCAATCACTTCAGATACTCCATTCAACAAAGAGAAGTCAACAAAGAGATAAACCGATACAAAACTATGTTTCAAACAAAAAAAGGTTGATATGACCCAAATCATACCAACCTTTTAAAATCTCTTATATACAAGATGACTAATTATCTTCCAGAGCAACACTCTCTTGAAAATTAGTGAGTTCTAAAATCGCCATAGGAGCAGCATCTCCAAGACGATTTCCTGTCTGGACGATACGTGTATACCCACCGTTCCTATCTGAATACTGCGTCCCAAGTTCTTCAAAAAGCTTAGCTACTATTTTCTTGTCTTGAATCACGGCTAGAGCCTGTCTCCTGGCATGTAAATCTCCCCTTTTAGCAAGGGTGATCATATTATCTGCAAGCTTACGTACCTCTTTTGCTTTTGCCAAAGTAGTTACGATTCTTTCATGGTCAAGTAATGATGTGACCATATTCCGCATCATGGCTTTACGGTGCGCTGATGTCCGCCCAAGTTTTCTACCGCTTTTTCTGTGTCTCATACTGCGAACCTCAAATAATACTATTCGTTAGCTTCGGTGGAACTTCCACCTTCTGAAGGTGGTTCCCAATTTTCAAGTTTCATGCCAAGGGAAAGATCCATCTCCGAAAGAAGTTGTTTAATTTCATTCAATGACTTACGACCAAAATTCTTTGTTTTCAACATTTCAGCTTCACTGCGTTGTACCAACTCGCCAATATGCCTAATATTAGCATTTCGTAAACAATTAGCAGATCTTACAGAAAGCTCTAAATCCTCAACGCTTCTATAAAGATTCTCATTCATTGGTGCAGCTTGCTTCTCTTCCAATGCCTCGGGTTCAGGCTCAACAGCATCTTCATCAAAATTAATGAAGACTTGCATTTGTTGCTTCAAAATTTTCGCTGCAAAAGCAAGAGCATCTTGAGGTTTTACAGATCCATCCGTAAAAATTTCCATGGTTAATTTGTCATAGTCAGTTTGCTGTCCGACCCTGGCCTGACTTACAATGCTCGTAACCTTTTTTATGGGAGTAAAAATTGCATCAATGGGTATAGTGCCAATGGTCTGTTCATCGGCCTTATGTCTTTCAGCCGGAGAATAACCCTTGCCCCACTCAACGAGAAATTCGGCATTAAATCGACCATCATTCCCGGAAATAGTACAAATCTGCTTGTCGCCATTCATAATCTCAACGTCATCTCCACATTGAATATTATGAGCAAAAACCGGGCCCGGCTCATTTTTTTCAATTCGGATAGTCTGAGATTCAATTCCATGTAGTTTTAATCGGACTTCCTTCAAGTTCAAGATAATCTCTGTCACATCTTCGAGGATACCCGGAATTGTAGAAAGTTCGTGTTTTGCTCCCTCAATTTTTACTGAGGTTATAGCAGCACCCTGCACTGAGGACAGAAGGATACGACGCAGTGTATTGCTAATGGTGGTAGCAAAACCTCGCTCGAGGGGCTGGACTACAAATTTTCCATATGCGTCGGAATGAGATTCCTGATCAAGCTCAACTCTATCAGGCACGATTAGTTCATGCCAGTTCAGGTAGGAGGGATCCTTTTCGACAGCGGCGGCGTTTGGCTCGTTTTCCATGAGAAACCTATATTTGGAATTTTCCGTAATCAAAAAATCCGGACGTATAAATTACATCCGAAATATTCAATGCCAAAAATATTGTATACAAGTAATGGTACGACCCAAAACAATGAGTCAATTACCGAAATTGATCGAATTCCTGAGAAAAAACTAAGATTTCAATCAACAGAAAAAATCAGTCACCTTTTACTTTGAATACAATTCTACGATGAGTTGCTCTTGAATCGGCATGGTTATTTCTTCTCTGTTTGGTAGAGATTTAACAGTAGCCTTGAAATTATCTTTATCAAGTTCAACCCAGCTTGGGACACCTCGACGTACAACTGCCTCTAAGCTTTCAGTAATACCTTCAATTTTTCTGCTCTTTTCTCTGATGGTAATCTCATCATCAACAGAAACTTGATAAGAAGGGATATTGACCTTTTTGCCATTCACTAAGATATGGTTGTGACGAACAACCTGTCTTGCCTGGCTTCTAGACCCGGCAAAACCCATCCTATATATAGCATTATCGATCCGCCGCTCAAGCAGTACCAAAAGGTTCTCACCGGTTACGCCTTTCGCACGTTCAGCTCTTTCGAAATATTTCCGAAATTGCCCTTCCATCATACCGTAGATACGACGAACCTTTTGCTTTTCACGTAACTGAATTGCATAATCTGATACTTTTCGCATACGTGCTTGGCCATGCTGCCCTGGAGGGAATGCACGTCGCTCGAATGCACATTTGTCAGAATAACACCGGTCGCCTTTCAAAAATAATTTGAGCTTTTCACGTCGACATTGTCGACAAACAGCTCCTGTATACCTAGCCAACTCAATACCTCCAAATCAAGATTTCAACTTGATAGACTTTTGGGCTCAAAATTAAACACGCCGCCTTTTGGGAGGCTTGCAACCATTATGTGGAATGGGTGTGATATCGCTAATAAAACTAACAGCAAGTCCAGCACTTTGTAGTGCTCTCATTGCTGCCTCACGTCCAGGCCCTGGACCTTTGACCCTCACTTCAACTTTACGCAGGCCATGTTCCATGGCTTTCTTCGCAGCATTATCTACAGCATTTTGAGCCGCAAATGGGGTACTCTTCCGTGACCCTTTAAAACCTAAAACACCTGAACTACACCATGAAATAACATTTCCTTGTTTATCGCTGAATGTAATAATGGTGTTATTAAAGGTAGAGCGGATATGCACAATACCCTCAGGGATATTTTTCTTTTCCTTACGTCGTGTACGACGAGTTTTAGCCCCAGCCATGAAATTCTCCTAGAAATTCATATTATGAACGACAATTCTTTAAAAAAACGTCCGCTATTTTTTCCGGCTACCTGCAGCACGTCTTGGCCCCTTTCGGGTTCGAGCGTTGGTACTGGTTCTTTGTCCACGTACCGGCAGTCCTTTACGATGTCTCAGGCCACGATAACAACCGAGATCCATCAGACGTTTAATATCCATCGCAACCTCACGTCGACGATCACCCTCAACGAGGTATTCATTCTCAATAATTTTTCTGAGAACTGAAATCTCATTGTCAGTTAAGTCATCACTGTTAAAATCCAAAGCAACATTCGCCTTTTCAAGGATTTTACGTGCGGTAGTACGACCTATTCCATGAATGTATGTAAGAGCAATAACCATATGTTTGCTCTTTGGTAAATCTACACCTGCTAAACGTGCCAAAGCCTTCCTCCAATAAATAAACGGTGCTTTTTTTAGCCTTGCCGTTGCTTATGTTTTTTATTTTTGCACGAAACGCGCACCACACCCTTCCGTTTAAACACTTTACAATCAGGGCACATTTTCTTTACTGATGCTCGTACTTTCATAATTGCACCTATTATTTTTCAACCTCTATCGACGAGTTTGTTTCGCTCTAAAAACAACTCTTCCTCTAGTCAGATCATAAGGAGAAAGTTCAACTGTTACCTTGTCACCGGGAAGAATTTTTATAAAATGCATCCGCATTTTGCCTGAAATATGTGCAAGTACTTTATGACCATTATCCAACTCGACCCTAAACATTGCATTGGGGAGTGGCTCGATAATCGTTCCTTCTACTTGTATTGCCTCTTCTTTGGGCATATTTCCTCACTCAGCACTCTTTCTCTATATAATCTAAAAAACTTTTTCCGCCTTCTCCAAATGAAGAGTGCGAGAAAATTTGTCAATATACCTTGTTTTCCATTAAACTCAATACTTTTATTGATACAAAAACCAGTTACACCATTTTATCTTCTTTTCGAATACTTAAAATCACAGGCTCTGTCTCAGTCACAAGGACGGAATGCTCAAAATGTGCTGAAGGAGTTCTATCACTCGTAACAACTGTCCAGCCATCCTTCAAAAGCTCTACAGCTTGACTCCCTTCGTTTACCATAGGCTCAATGGCAAGCACCATGCCAGCCTGTAATCGTGGTGTTCTTGTATCCCTTCGAAAATTAGGAATTTCAGGTGGTTCATGCAAAGAAGCACCTATTCCATGCCCTACATATTGTCTGACCACCGAAAACCCATGTTTTTCAACATGGTCCTGAATGGCAGCCCCTATGTCATTAATTCGATTGCCAGCCCTTACTTGGGCGATTCCCTTATCAAGCGAATCTTTGGTCACTTGAAGTAATTTTTTCTTGCCAGAATCAATATTTCCTACTGGCATGGTAACCGCAGAATCCCCAAAAAATCCTTGATATTTAACCCCGAAATCGACACTAACAATGTCCCCCTCGGCAAGTATAACCTTTTTCGAAGGGATTCCATGTACAACTTCTTCATTTATTGATACGCAAAGGCTTGCAGGGTATCCGCGATACCCTTTAAAAGCAGCTATCCCACCATGGTCTTGACAAAAATCGTCAGCTAATTTATCCAGTTGCCATGTTGAGAGGCCAGGTTCAACTGTCTTCTCCAGCAAGGCAAGTGTTTTAGCAACTATTGAATTTGCCGTTTGGAGGATTGCAATTTCAGCCTCAGATTTCAGGATAATCCCGGATCCCATCTCTATATATAATTACCCTCGTCTTCCTCGAACCCTGCCACTTTTAAGGAAGCCATCATAATTTCGCATGACTGTGTGGGACTCAATCTGGGAAATAGTATCAATCGCGACACCAACCACAATAAGTAAAGCAGTACCACCAAAATAAAATGGCACATTCAACGTACTTGTTAACGCAGTTGGCAACACACACACTGCACTTACATAAATTGCCCCGATAACTGTAAGCCGAACAATGATCTTGTCGATAAATTCGGCAGTTTTCTTCCCTGGCCTGATACCTGGAACAAACCCCCCATTTTTCTTCAAGTTCTCGGCAACATCAACAGGATTGAATTGAATAGCAGTATAGAAAAAGCAGAAAAATACTATAAAACCGACATAGAGAATAGTATGAGGTAGACTTCCCCATTGGAGCATTGCTGTAACTTTTTGCATCCATTCAACATTGGTCAATCCTCCAATGGTTGCAGGAAACATCATCAAAGAAGAAGCAAAAATTGGTGGAATTACACCAGACATATTTATTTTTAATGGGAGATGAGAATGTTGTCCCCCATACATGCGTTGGCCCACCATCCGCTTTGCATATTGAACCGGAATACGCCTCTGAGCAGTTTCAAAGTATATGATTATACCAATGACAGCGACCACTAAGGCTAAAATAATCGGTAAAAGGATATACGGTATTTCCGTCCCAGCCATTCTGACCGTATTTGCTATTGCAGCAGGCATTCTTGCTATAATACCGGCAAAAATGATAAGGGATATTCCATTGCCAATACCACGCTCACTCATTTGCTCACCAAGCCACATGATAAAAGCGGTACCTGAAGTAAGAGTTAAAATAGTCATCAACCGAAATGACCAGCCGGGATCAATAACAATCATACTACCATCTGGAGCAGACATTCCTTCAAGGCCAACACTGATAAACATACCCTGTATTACACTGAGTACTACTGTGGCATAACGCGTGTACTGAGTTATTTTGTGACGACCTGATTGGCCTTCTTTAGAAAGTGCTTCTAAGTGAGGTATGACAACCGTGAGCAACTGAAAAATAATTGATGCACTGATATATGGCATAATGCCAAGAGCAAAAATTGAAAAATTCTCAAGAGCACCGCCGGAAAACATATTAAACATGCCAAATAATGTTCCAGCGTTTTTATCAAAAAATGCGGATAGGGCATCCCCGTTTATACCAGGAGTGGGAATCTGCACACCAATCCGATAAACAGCTAACATTGCCAAGGTAAATAAAACCCTTCGCCTAAGTTCTGGAATATTCGCAGCGTTTTGTATACCTGCCCTCATGAATTGCCTCGGTCAAAATAATGGAAAAGGCCTAAAGAGGCCTTTTCTAAATAAGCGGAAATTAATGGAGGTTCTTCCAAACAACTTGCTGGAAAGAAACTTGAAAATTTACAAATTCTACTTCTCAGTACTTTCAATAGTGCCGGAGGCACCTTCTATTTTTTCTCGCGCGCTCGCACTCACCTTGTCAACAGCAACAGTGAGAGATTTACTGATTTCACCATTACCCAGCAATTTGACAAGTTGATCTTTTTTTCCAACCAAACCTTGAGCAATCAAAGATTCTAGATCTACTTTTGCTCCAGCCTCAAAACATTCAAGATCCTGAACATTAACAATGGCATACTGTTTTTTAAAAATATTGGTAAAACCACGTTTTGGAATACGACGTTGCAAGGGCATCTGTCCACCCTCAAAACCTGGTTTCATTGAAAATCCAGACCTAGATTTTGCGCCTTTTTGACCACGCGTAGAGGTTTTTCCTCTGCCGGTTCCTTGCCCGCGTCCGACTCTTTTTGATTGCTTACGAGCCCCTGGATGCGGTGATAAATTGCTTAGTGTCAACATTTCCCTATTCCTCCACCACTACCAAATGGGCTACCTTTGCAAGCATGCCCCTAATTTCTGGGGTATCTTTGCGCACAATGGTTTTATTAGTTTTTGTCAGTCCCAAACCAACCAGAGTCGCCCTGATTTTATCGGTGCTGCCAATTTTACTTTTTTTCAATGTAACTGTAATTTCGCCAGCCATTACTTTCCCCGTAAATCGTATATGATTTCAACTAAAAGAGTTATTCTCGTGCCAAACAACTCTAAGCACAAATTTCCTCAACGGATTTATTTCTTATTGCAGCAACTTGCTCTGCGGTACGCAGACAGCGTAATCCGTCTAATGTAGCTTTAACCAGGTTGTGAGGATTGTGTGAACCTAAGCATTTAGTCAAAATATTTTGGATACCAGCAGCTTCCAATACGGCACGAACAGCACCGCCGGCAATTACACCAGTACCTTGAGAAGCAGGTTTCAACATGACCAGACCTGCACCATATTTACCCTTAATCTCATGCGGAATACTTGTCTCGGTAACTGCGACCGTACTCATGTCCTTTCTGGCTTTTTCAAGACCTTTGCGAATAGCCTCAGGTACCTGATTGGCTTTACCAAGTCCGTAACCTACTTTGCCGTTACCATCTCCTACTACACAAATGGCACTAAAACTAAAACGACGTCCACCTTTAACAACCTTAGCAGTACGGTTAATAAAGACAATTTTTTCAATCAGCTGATCATCGCTAGAATTGTTCTTAAAATTTGCCACGTTATTCTCCTAACTATCCCATTCTCATTTCATTAAAGAAAAGGATTTATTTCATCATACTTAAAAAACAAGCCCACCCTTTCGAGCACCTTCAGACAATGCTTTCACTCTTCCGTGATAGATATATCCACCACGATCAAAAATCACCTGCTCAATTCCTTTGGCTTTCGCTTTTTCAGCTAATAACTGACCAACCTGATGAGCCAGTTCTTTTTTGTCTTTCGCATCTTTTGCTGAAAAATCTTTAGCAATGGTAGACATACTCACCAATGTGTTACCCAAGTTATCATCTACAACTTGAGCATAAATATGCTTTGCACTTTTAAAAACACGGAGTCGCGGTCGTTCGCTTGTACCGGAGATATTCTTACGAATTCGCCTTACACGCTTTTGTCGCGCCACCATTCTTGGATTTGTTTTAGCCATGGTTCACTCTCCGCTTATTACAAGAATCATGCGTTATTTACCAGCCGCTTTACCGACTTTTCGCACGATGTGTTCATCTTCGTATCTGATTCCTTTTCCTTTATAAGGCTCAGGTTTACGGACTTCCCTCACCTTTGCTGCTGTTTGTCCGAGGACTTCTTTGTCAATTGAGCTCAATATGATATTGGCCCTATCAACTTTTGCAGACACAGCTTCTGGAAGCTCAAAATTGACAGGATTGGAATAACCTACATTCAAGACAAGTACTTTGCCGTTGACTTCAGCTTTATAACCTACCCCTTCAATAATAAGTTTCCGTTCAAAACCATCGTTAACGCCAACAACCATATTGTTGACCAAAGAACGCGTCAAACCGGAAAACGCAGCTGTCTTTTTACTTGCATCAAGGCATTCAACACTGAGGATACTATCGTTTTGTACTACTTTAACCTCAGGTCGTATATCCCTTTCTAATGATCCCTTAGGTCCGGTGATTTTGACATGTAATCCGTCAATTTCTACTTTAACACCGCTAGGAATCGTAATTGGAGACTTTCCTATCCTGGACATTTCTTTTACTCCACTCCATAGTGCAAAAAACATCCGAATTATGTCTACTCGAATATTTCCTGCCAATTCACAGTTCCATGGAACTAATTCATGGACACCTTTTCAATTCCAATAATTGGATATGGTTACCAGACTTCGCAAAGCAATTCCCCACCTATGCCCATGGATCGAGCTTCACGGTCGGTGATAACTCCTTTAGAAGTGGAGATAATGGCCACACCAAGCCCACTCATTACTTTGGGGATTGAGCCGGCTTTAACATAAATCCTTCTTCCAGGTTTGCTTACGCGTTGGAGATCGGTGATAACACGCTGGTTGTCGTTATCATACTTCAAATTAATGCGCAGAGTAGGCTGGCTACTCCCCTCAACAACCTCAAAATCATTAATGTAACCTTCTTTTTGAAGGGTCTTTGCCACGTTAATTTTAAGGTTTGAAGCAGGCATATCGACGCTTTCGAATTTAACCATTCCAGCGTTTCGAATCCTTGTCAGCATATCTGCCAATGGGTCACTCATGGACATGTGGTTTACTCCCTATTACAATTCGGATAGGCACCCTGGACTTATAGCCCAAAATATGCCCTACCAACTAGACTTGGTCACCCCGGCAATCTCTCCACGAGATGCAATTGACCGAAAACAAATACGGCATACGCCGAACTTCCTCATAAATGCACGAGGCCGCCCACATAAAGGACAACGATTATAGGTTCTCACTTTAAACTTGGGTTTACGCTGTGCTTTTGCAATCAATGATTTTTTTGCCACCCTTTTTCTCCCTGATCAGAATTATTTTCTGAATGGCATACCCAGTAGCTTCAGAAGAAATCGACCTTCATCATCTGTGTTTGCACTGGTGTTTATGCTAATATTTAATCCCTTAATTTTGTCGATTTTGTCATAATCGATTTCAGGGAAAACTATGTGCTCTTTAATACCGAGGCTATAATTACCTCGTCCATCAAACGCTTTTGGTGAAACACCTCTGAAGTCTCTCACCCGCGGCAAGGAAATATGTACGAGTTTACTTAAAAAATCGTACATTTTATCCCGGCGAAGGGTCACCCTGCATCCAATGGGCATGCCTTCACGGAGCTTAAAAGTAGCAATGGACTTTTTGGCTTTGGTTACCACAGCCTTCTGTCCGGCAACAAGTGACAACTCATTGGCTGCCCCGTCAACAATCTTGGGATTTTGAACAGCTTCTCCAAGTCCCATATTAAGTACGACTTTGGTGATTTTCGGCACCTGCATGACGTTCTTATAGCCAAATTCTTTCATCAGCTGTGGAACGCATTCTTTGTCGTAATATTCTTTCAACCCTGCCATTGTTTCCTCCAATAGAAGTCTTAGTTTCTATGACTTCGTTTCCACAGACTCGCCACATTTCTTGCAATTACGGACCTTTTCGCCGTTATCAAGGATTTTATTGCCAACCCTGCTGGTCTTCGAGCATTTGGGGCAGATAATCATAACGTTAGAGACGTGAATAGGTGCTTCTCTCTCGAAAATTCCGCCTTGCTGATTCATGGCACTGGGTTTGGTATGACGTTTGATCATGTTGACTTTCTCAACAACAATCTTATTGTCCTTGCGGTGAATATTAATGACCTTACCGACTCTGCCTTTATCTTTGCCGGCAATAACCTCTACCTGGTCATCCACCTTTATATAATTCTTTCCTAAGTCCATCTCATCTGCCTCTTCACAAACTATTAAAGAACCTCTGGAGCAAGAGAAATAATTTTCATATATCCTTTTGCTCTAAGCTCCCTTGCAACCGGGCCAAAAATCCTGGTGCCAATCGGCTCTCCTGTGCCGCTTAAAAGAACTGCTGAATTATCATCAAAACGGACTGAAGTATCGTCCATACGACGTAATTCTTTGCTCGTTCTTACAATAACGGCTCTCATGACATCGCCTTTTTTTACCTTTGCATTGGGGTTCGCCTCTTTAACAGTGACGACAATAATATCACCAATACCGGCATACCGACGCCGTGTACCTCCAAGGACCCTAATACACTGGACCTTCCTTGCACCGGAATTGTCTGCTACATTGAGCATGGTTTCCGTTTGTATCATAATTTCCTCAACTGGCGAACACTAAATTAATCAGACCAAAATGGTTACGCTGCTCTCTCGACTATCTCACGTACCTGCCATCTTTTCCTCTTACTCAAAGGACGGCATTCTTCGATGAGAACTTTGTCTCCAATACCACAGTTATTTTCAGGATCATGGGCCATATATTTGACATGGCGGCGAATGAACTTGCCATAGAGTTTATGGCGAACCAAACGCTCCGTATTGACTACGACGCTCTTGTCCATTTTATTACTAACTACAACCCCGACCCGAGTTTTCTTGTTTTTCTTTACATCGCCCATGTTTTTTTCCTAATCAATAAACAATAATTTTGTTTCATCCTGCCCATATATTTAGAGCACATTTAACCATCAATACTTTTTTCTGTAATAACGGTTTTTACTCGAGCGACCTCTTTTTTAAGGCTACTCAGCTTGGCAGGATTTTCCAGAGGGCGAATCCCGTGTTGAAATTTAAGCTTAAATAACTCCTCGCTTAAATCCTTTTCCTTCTTGGCGAGTGCCTCAAGGCTTAACCCGCGAATCTCACTCATCTTCATAGGGTTGTTCCTTTAGTAACAACTTTTGTGGCAAACGGTAATTTATTTCCGGCCAGAGTTAGTGCCCGAACTGCTAATTCTTCATCAACTCCTGAAAGCTCATACAAAATTCTTCCGGGCTTAATCCGGGCTACCCAGTACTCCGGGCTACCTTTACCTTTACCCATGCGAGTCTCAGCTGGTTTCTTGGTAATCGGTTTATCAGGAAAAACCCTGATCCACATTTTACCACCACGCTTGACTTTCCTGTTAATGGCAATACGAGCAGCTTCAATCTGCTGTGCGGTCATCCGGCCACAGCTTGTTGCTTTTAATGCGTACTCTCCAAAGGAGATTGAAGAACCACGATGAGCGGCTCCGTGCATCCTGCCCTTGTGTTGCTTTCTATATTTAATTTTTTTAGGACTCAGCATTATTCTTCCTTAAAATTCTGACCGACTCAATATTCTGTGTTAATTTTGTGCTTGCTCTGCTTCAGAGAGGACCTCACCTTTAAAGATCCAAACTTTAACTCCAATGATACCATAAGTGGTTTTGGCTTCGGCTACGCCATAATCAACATCAGCACGTAGTGTATGAAGCGGCACGCGTCCTTCGCGGTACCATTCTCTTCGTGACATTTCAGCACCGCCAAGGCGACCGGAACAAGACACCTTAATACCTTTGGCTCCGAACTTCAAGGCGATATTCACTGCCTTTTTCATTGCACGGCGAAATGCAATACGTCGCTCCAATTGTAAAGCAACATTTTCTGCGACTAATTGGGCGTCTGCTTCCGGTCTACGAACTTCCTGAATATCAAGGTGACATTCACGATCAGTAAGTTTCTCAAGGTCCTTTTTCAATGCTTCAATTTCAGAACCTTTTTTACCGATGACAATGCCTGGTTTTGCTGCATGCAATTTAACTCTGACTTTTTCACCAGTTCGAGCAATTTGCATCTTCGCTATACCGGCATGGTACAAACGTTTCTTTAGATACTTACGGATCTTTTGATCCTCGATAAATAACTTGGCATAATCCCGGTCCGCGTACCAGGTAGAGTCCCAGGACCGGATAACATTCAGCCGCAGACCTATCGGATTTACTTTTTGACCCAAAATAGTCCTCCATCAAATTCGTTAAAACTGAAGACTTTCAATTTCAACATTTTTGCACCATATTTATAGGTACAGTTGATGATTATTGCTCATCGAGCACAACAGTAATATGACTCGTCCGTTTTAAAATACGAGTAGCTCGCCCCATGGCACGTGGCCTAAAACGCTTGAGCATGGGACCACCATCAATATAAATTTTCTTTATATAGAGAGTATCAACATCGATGGCCTCATTTTGGCTCGCGTTTGATACCGCACTCTCAATAACTTTTCTTAGAATTCTGGCACCTTTCTTGGGCATAAAACGTAGAGTATTAATAGCACCTTCTACATTCTGGCCACGCACCAGGTCTGCTGCTAACCTGGCTTTTTGAGGCGAAATTCTGATAAATTTAGCTACAGCCTTGGCTTCCATAATTAATGGCTCCTTATTGCATCTTCATCTGAAATTGTGGACGAAGATTATTTCTTTCCCTTCTTGCCGGCAGCATGGCCGTAGTATGTCCGAGTGGGAGAGAATTCACCTAGTTTATGACCCACCATATTCTCGGTTACAAATACCGGAATAAATTTTTTTCCATTATGTACAGCCAAGGTGAGTCCAACCATGTCTGGTAAAATATCGGACCTTCGAGACCAGGTTTTAATTACTTTCCTTGAGCCAGTCTCTTTGGCGCTTTCTATTTTTTTCAGCAAATGGTCATCAACAAATGGACCTTTTTTTACCGATCTCGCCACGTTAATACCCCCGGTAACTCAGTCCGTACAGAAACGGACAATCGTTTTCTTTTACGAAGATTCGTTTACTATACCTTCGTAATTTCAAATTATTTACTAAGATCTTCTCTTAACAATATCTTTATCAGAACCCTTACGTTTTCTGGTTTTAAACCCTTTGGCAGGCATACCCCATGGTGAACAAGGATGACGACCACCAGAGCTTTTACCTTCACCACCACCCATTGGATGATCATGAGGATTCATTGCCACACCTCTTACTCGTGGCCTTTTTCCTTTCCATCGATTGCGACCAGCCTTACCCATTTTTTGGCTCTCATGTTCGATGTTCCCAACCTGACCTATACAGGCTCTACATTTTCTATGAAAACGTCGTACTTCACCAGAGGGTAATTTTACAAGAACATAGTCACCCTCTTTTGCCATGAGCTGAGCAGATGCGCCAGCACTTCTAACCATCTGAGCACCTTTATCGATACGCATCTCAATATTGTGGATAATAGAACCAAGTGGCATGTTACCCATAGGTAAACAATTACCTGGTTTGATATCTACTGAATCACCAGCCTCAATAATATCACCAACTTTAATTCCTAACGGAGAAAGAATATAACGTTTCTCACCATCAGCATAAAAAAGCAGAGCAAGATTGGCAGAACGATTTGGATCGTACTCAATGGACGCAACCTTGGCAGGTATGTTGGTTTTATCCCGCTTAAAATCAATAATGCGATACCGTTTTTTGTGTCCACCACCAATATGACGGGCAGTGATCCTGCCATTATTATTACGGCCACCTGATCTTTTTAAAGGCCTTGTGAGACTTTTCTCCGGACCTTCTTTTGATAGTTCCGGATTTACGATCGTCACAAGGGTACGCCTACCCGGTGATGTCGGTTTATATGTTTTGGTTGCCATTTGTAACCCCGAAGCTTGTATTACAATATATAGTTTAAACGATTACAGTTATCAGAAAGCGGGTTAGAGGCCTTCTACAAAATCAATCTTGTGGCCCTCAGCCAGTGTAATAATCGCCTTCTTCCAATTTGAGGTATAGCCAACATGTTTGCCAACTCTCTTTCTCTTCCCATGAACAGAAGTAGTCCGCACCTTGTCGACTTTTACATTAAAAAGCTTTTCTACAGCTTTTTTGATTTCAACCTTATTAGCTCGCCGGTCAACTTTAACAACGACCTGATTGTGAGCTTCCTGTAATCCCATGCCTTTTTCTGTGAGACATGGTTTTTTAATTACTTCATACATGGAATTCATGACAATAACCTCTCTTCAAGCTGGCCTATAGAAGACTTAAGCAATACCACCTGCTTGTGTAACAGAAGGTCATATACATTTAAGCCCTCACATGGGAGGATTTTATAACCAGGAACATTCCGAGAGGATTTTTCAAGGTTGTCATTACGTTCGGGAACAACAATGACTGCATTTTCAACCTCAAGTCCATCCATTACCGAAATAAAAGATTTTGTCTTGATCTCCTCAAGCTGAAAGTCATCCAAAATAATGAGATTATTTTCAGCCAGCCTGGAAGAAAGAGCCATCCTGAGCCCTAATTTTCGAACTTTCTTAGGCATGCTGTAGGCATAACTTCTTGGCTTTGGCCCAAAAGTAGTGCCACCACCTCGCCATAAAGGAGAGCGGCGATTACCTGCACGTGCACGACCTGTTCCTTTTTGTCGAAATGGCTTCGCTGTACTGCCTCGAACTTCAGACCTTGTCTTCGTACATGCAGTACCTGCACGACGTTTGGCAAGTTGCATTCTTACGATATCATGCAGAAGATGAGGATTGACTTCGATCCCGAAAAGGGCATCGTTTAATTCCACATCTCCTACTTTTTCGTTCTTAGTATTGAGAACCTGTGTTGTCGCCATTGTATGGCTCCCCCAAAATCACTCTTCTAAAGAGAAAATTTCTATTTTGTGAAGATCTGCAATACGCTGTCCTCTGATCCGGGTACAGAGCCCTTAACTACAAGGGCATTGTCTTCCGGAAGGACATCTAACACAATCACATTCTTCTTAGTAATATTTACGTTGCCCATCTGACCAGGCATACGGCGTCCTTTAATAACGCGGCTTGGCCAGGCACTGCAACCAATGGATCCAGGTGCACGGTGGTGCTTTGAACCATGTCCTGCAGGTCCACCAGCAAATCCATGCCTTTTTATAACACCCTGAAAACCACGTCCTTTGCTCTTGCCGGAAATATCAACCAAGTCTCCGACCTTAAATAGGTCTTCTACTGTAATTTCCTGTCCAAGATCATATTGTCCCGGATCTCCGACCCGAAACTCTTTAATATGATAAAAGGCGCCCTTGCCTCCGGCTTTGAAATGGCCGGTCATGGGCTTATTGGTTCGGGATTCCTTCTTACTTCCGAATCCAACCTGGATAGCATTATATCCTTCTTTCTCAACCGTCTTTTTCTGAAGAACGACGCAGGGGCCTGTATGAATTACAGTTACTGGCACTGCAGCTCCTTCTTCCGAATAAATCCGGGTCATCCCGATTTTTTTTCCTAGTAATCCTAATGTATTAGGCATTATCTCAACCCATTTCAAATCGTCATAGTATGGTTCAATGAATTCTCAAAAGAAGAAACCTTCATTAGACCATGCCGAAGAAAATGTTCGGCTTTACAGCTTAATTTCTACATCCACCCCAGCAGACAGTTCAAGCTTCATCAAAGCATCGATGGTCTGTTGGGTTGGCTCCAAAATATCGAGCAAGCGTTTGTGAGTCCTCATCTCGAACTGCTCACGTGACTTTTTATTCACATGGGGAGAACGAAGTACACAGTATTTATTGATAACTGTGGGTAATGGTATTGGTCCGGCAACGCTGGCTCCTGTTCCCTTAGCTGTCTCGACAATCTCAAGAGTAGATTGATCGAGAAGCTTATGGTCGTAGCCTTTCAGCCTAATACGTATTTTCTGTGTTGGCATCATGGCCTAATCACCTTTTACTCTATAATTTCGTTGATAACACCGGCGCCTACTGTCCGGCCACCTTCACGAATGGCGAAGCGCAACTCTTTCTCCATAGCGATGGGAGTAATTAAAACGCCCTCTATGGATACATTGTCGCCGGGCATTACCATCTCTACATTCTCAGGTAATGTCACTACGCCTGTTACGTCGGTTGTACGGAAGTAAAACTGCGGACGATATCCATTAAAAAATGGTGTATGACGACCACCCTCTTCCTTGGTCAATATATAACATTCTGCCTTGAACTTGGTGTGAGGATTAATTGAACCAACATGCGCCAATACCTGGCCTCGTTCAATCTCTTCGCGTTTCGTGCCCCGAAGAAGAACACCAATATTATCACCGGCACGTCCCTCATCTAGGATCTTACGGAACATCTCAACACCGGTTACTGTCGTCTTGGCGGTCTCTTTTACACCGACAATCTCAATTTCCTCGCCAACCCTTACTATACCGCGCTCTACACGACCGGTGGCTACCGTTCCTCGACCTGAGATGGAAAATACATCTTCGACTGGCATCAAAAACGGCTTGTCAACATCACGCTCAGGCTCTGGAACAAAGGAATCAACTGCATCCATCAATTCAAAAATGCACTTGCTCGCACCTTCGTCTTCAGGACTCTCTAATGCTTTCAAGGCACTTCCCTGAATGATCGGTGTATCGTCACCTGGAAACTCGTATTTATCCAAAAGCTCACGAAGCTCCATATCTACAAGCTCTATCAACTCAGGATCATCAACCATGTCACATTTGTTCAAAAATATTACGATGGCTGGAACACCTACCTGACGGGCAAGAAGGATATGCTCACGGGTCTGAGGCATTGGACCGTCATCTGCACCAACTACCAGAATCGCACCGTCCATCTGCGCTGCACCTGTGATCATATTCTTGATATAATCTGCATGGCCAGGGCAATCAACATGGGCATAATGACGACCATCTGTCTCATACTCAACATGGGCGGTCGCAATAGTAATACCACGTTCTTTCTCTTCTGGCGCCTTGTCGATCTGGTCAAAATCCGTTACTTCTGCCATGCCTTTGGTAGATAGTACACGGGTGATGGCCGCGGTTAATGTCGTCTTGCCATGATCGATATGTCCAATGGTACCGACATTTACATGAGGTTTATTGCGCTCAAATTTCTCCTTCGCCATGATCGTTTCCTCGCTGTCTGTTGCCTAAATACGGCTGTTCTAAATCAAACCTTTCACTTTCCGGACTATTTTCTCTGCTATTCGTCCCGGCACATTGTCATACTTTGCAAAATTCATGGTGTAACTTGCTCTTCCCTGTGTGGCAGATCGGAGATCAGTTGAATACCCGAACATCTCTGCCAATGGAACCTGAGCTTTAATATTCTGCAAATTATTACTACGACTTTCCATGCCAAGTATTTTGGCTCTTTTACTGTTTAAATCACCTACCACATCGCCCATGTAGTTCTCTGGTAAAATCACATCCAGATCCATCACAGGTTCAAGAAGAATGGGACCAGCCTGACCAAGTCCTTTTCGTAATGCCATCGCTGTGGCAACACCAAAAGCCTGTTCGGTCGATTCTTCTTCGTGATAAGAACCATCAACCAAGTTAATTTTCACATCCATAACAGGAAAGCCAATAAGTGCTCCCGAATCAAGAGAATCACGGGCCGCCTTTTCTATGGCCGGCAAATACTCTTTTGGAATAGAATCTTGGTCAATTTTACTTTCAAATACAAAACCAGCCCCACGACTTAATGGTTCTATCTCCAACCAGACATGACCATATTGTGCCTTACCGCTGGCAGAATGGTCAAAAAGTCCTTCGACTTTAACCATTTTGCTTACACTTTCACGATAAGCCACCTGCGGATTACCAACATTGGCTGCAACCTTAAACTCTCGAAGTAGCCGGTCAACTATAATTTCCAGGTGTAACTCTCCCATCCCAGAAATAATTGTCTGCCCGGTGTCTGGATCCGTGCTCACATGAAACGATGGATCCTCCAGGGCGATTTTGTCTAAACTGTCAAATAACTTGTCTTCGTCAGCTTTACCCTTTGGCTCTATGGCTATGCTGATAACCGGATCAGGAAAATCTATGTTTTCCAGCCGGAGAGTATCACCGGACTCACAAAGCGTATCTCCGGTGGTACTAAATCTGAGACCAACCACAGCAGCAATATCCCCTGCGCTAATCTCTTGTATCTCTTCGCGCTTATTAGCGTGCATCCGGAGGATGCGACCTATTTTCTCGGTCTTTCTCTGAACCGGATTATAAACTTTACTCCCCACTTTTAAGATCCCAGAGTAAACCCGAACATAAGCAAGGTTACCAACAAATGGATCAGCGGACAGCTTGAAAGCCAGAGCAAGAAATTTTTCCTTGTCACTGGTTTTCCTGACTTCAAATTCTCCTTCTTTATTCTCCCCTTCCACTGAAGGAACATCCAATGGTGAAGGCAGATAGGAGATGACTGAGTCTAAAAGCGGCTGCACACCCTTATTTTTAAAGGCACTACCACATAGCACGGGTACAACTTCCCGCGCCAAAGTTGCCTTTCTCACTGCTCCGTAAATATCAGAAACAGTAATGGCCTGTTCTTCCAAGTATTTTTCCATGACCCCCTCATCGAAGTCGGCCAACTTCTCGATAAGGGCCATACGTGCGGCCGTAGACTGCTCTTTTAGGGCCTCAGGAATCTGCTCTTCAACTACCTGCAGTCCCTGGGATTCGTCTACAAAAACCAACATCTTTTCAGTGATGAGGTCTATAACACCTTCGAATACATCTTCTGCACCGACAGGTATTTGAATCGGCAAGGGATTTGCCCCAAGCCTCTCTTCCATCATCTCTATACAGCGCTCAAAATCAGCACCGACCCGGTCCATTTTATTAACAAATGCTATCCGGGGTATTTTATAATGATCTGCCTGTCGCCAAACTGTTTCAGATTGGGGCTCAACACCCCCAACTGCACAAAAAACTGTAATCACACCATCTAAAACACGAAGACATCGTTCAACTTCTATCGTGAAATCAACATGTCCAGGCGTATCAATAATATTTATTTTGTGATCAAGCCAGTTACAGGTTGTGGCAGCGGATGTTATTGTAATGCCGCGTTCCTGCTCTTGCTCCATCCAGTCCATAACAGCATCGCCATCATGAACCTCGCCGATCTTATGGGAACGGCCTGTATAGTAAAGGATGCGTTCCGTGGTAGTTGTTTTGCCCGCATCAATATGGGCCATTATGCCTATATTTCGCAATCGAGCGAGCTGGTTACTTGTGGCCACGGGATTTCTCTTTATTAAAGCAGGTTGTTTTCACCAAACAAACACGGTGGACGACCTGCTAAAATTTAACGCCCTCCTAAGGAACCTCACATTCATTCGAAGAATGAAGTCTGGCAAAGATTTCTTTAATCTAAAAACTGTCTACCAACGATAATGGGCGAAGGCTTTATTGGCCTCAGCCATACGATGGGTATCTTCACGTTTTTTAACAGAGGCTCCTCGATTATCCGCAGCATCCATTAATTCAGCCGCCAATTTCTCAGCCATTGATTTTCCACTTCTCTTCTTAGAAAACTCAACCAGCCAACGGATTGCCAATGCATTACGACGCTCCGCCCGAACTTCAATGGGTACCTGATATGTGGCACCACCAACACGACGGGATTTCACTTCAACCCTGGGTCTAACTTTATCCATGGCTTTTTCAAAAACTGCAAAAGGTTCATCTTCCTTTACACGGCTTTCTATAATATCCATGGCACCGTAGAAAATATCTCGAGCCACACTTTTTTTGCCATCTTTCATCAAACGATTGATAAACTTGGCACCCAAGAGACTATTAAAGCGTGGATCAACACTTACTTTCCGTTTAGCGACCAACTTCTTACGAGGCATCTTCCTCTCCTTAAACCAAAATAAAGCGGAAATTACTTAGGCCGCTTGGCTCCATATTTTGAACGCCCCTGTCGTCTATCAGAAACACCGAGGGTATCTAAGGTACCCCTTATAACATGATAGCGAACACCGGGAAGATCTTTTACCCTACCACCCCGAATGAGAACTACGGAGTGTTCTTGCAGATTATGTCCAATTCCTGGAATGTAGGAAGTTACTTCCATACCATTAGTCAACCGAACCCTCGCCACTTTTCGCAGAGCCGAATTAGGTTTTTTGGGTGTTGTGGTATACACACGAACGCAAACACCTCTTTTTTGCGGGCATCCTTTCAGAGCTGGGGTGTTTGTCCGCTTGACTTGTTTTTTCCTTCCGTGCCTTACCAGTTGGTTGATGGTGGGCATATGGTTCTACTCCTAAATAACTTCTATTAACTATATAAATAATACCCGGTTGATTCCGTTTTCCAGGCACCCTTGGCGCAGGAAAACGGAATATTTAACCGAAGCCATTTCAGTTGTCAAGGCGAATGTTAAATCATGAGCAAATAACATACATAAATAAAACTGTGTTTTTTGACCAAAAGCTTATATCCAAATCAACAGTTTCTTTACTATACCTCGATTAACTGCCCAAATCGTAGCGCTCAAGCCCAGTACCTGCTGGTACAAGACGGCCCATAATAACATTTTCCTTCAGCCCACTTAAGTCGTCCAATTTGCCAGCCATGGCAGCATTGGTTAAGACCTTAGTGGTTTCCTGGAAAGACGCAGCAGAAATAAAGCTATCTGTAGACAATGATGCTTTTGTTACGCCCAACAGAAGTGGTTCAGCAACAGCCGGCTTTTCTCCGCGACTGAGGAGCTTTTCAGTTTCTTCGTTAAACCTCCACCACTCAACCTGTGCGCCCAGCATGAAGCTTGAATCACCCACATCGGTGATGGTAACCCGTCGC
>CAYUCH010000027.1:24989-31088 GCA_964443295.1 uncultured Desulfobulbia bacterium
TCATTAATTTTTACACCCTGAAGACGGTATACTTCCTGGATCTCATTCACCAAGAACTTAGCCAGTTCTTTTACACCATTGACCCGAAGAATATCGTTGGGATCCGGTGAACCATCCATCAAAGCCTCACCAGCTTTTACAAAATCGCCTTCATGTACTGAAACGTGTTTACCCTTAGGAATAAGATACTCTTTGGCTTCACCAAGTTCAGGGGTTATAACTACACGCCTTTTCCCTTTAAGATCCTTACCAAAACTTACCTGTCCGTCAATTTCAGTAATAACTGCATATTCTTTAGGTTTGCGAACCTCAAAAAGCTCGGCAACACGGGGCAGACCACCTGTAATATCTTTTGTCTTCGTGGTTTCACGAGGAATTTTACCAAGTATGGTACCTGACTCGATCGTTTCACCTTCAGTCACTGTAATATTGGTACCTAAGGGTAATGAATATCGTGCAGGCGATCCAGTTTTGGGCAATTTAACTGTTTTACCTTTTTCATCTTTAATGGAAATACGTGGCGTCAACTGCCCCACCCTTGGTTGAATAATTACAGAACTTGACTTTCCTGTAACCGGGTCAACCCTTTCCTGCATAGTGACACCTTCCTGAATATCACCGAACTTAACAATACCACCAATTTCACTAACAATTGGAATAGTGTAAGGATCCCAGTCAGCCAATACTGTATTCGGCTTGACAGCTTTCCCTTCTTTAACCAAGAGTGCCGCACCGTAGTTAACCGGATAACGCTCCAACTCACGCCCTTTAGTTCCAACAACGGAAATTTCACCATTCCGGTTCATGACAACCAAATTACCATCGGCACTGGCAACTGTGTGCAGATTTAGGAACTTAACCTTACCTGCATAGCGGCTTGTCACCTCGGCCACTTCAACACTTCGGCTGGCAGTACCACCAATATGGAATGTCCGCATGGTCAACTGAGTTCCAGGCTCACCAATGGACTGCGCTGCTATAATTCCAATGGCTTCGCCCATATTCACCATGTGCCCCCGTCCCAAATCACGACCATAACATTGGGCACATACGCCCCGTTTTGATCGACAGGTTAAAACGGAACGAATAAGAACACGATCCAGTCCTGCGTCTTCAATGACTTTTACAACATCCTCAGTGATCTCCTGACCAGCTTCAACCAAAATCTTTCCGGTAAAAGGATCCTCAAGGTCATCCAAGGTAACACGGCCAAGAACACGGTCACCAACATGCTGGATTACCTCTCCACCCTCCATAAGTGGTTCCATGACAATACCATCAAGGGTACCGCAATCACTTTCAACAATTGTTGAATCCTGAGCGACATCCACCAAACGACGCGTAAGGTAACCGGAGTTAGCCGTTTTAAGTGCAGTATCAGCAAGACCCTTCCTGGCACCATGGGTTGATATAAAATACTCAAGAACATTGAGTCCTTCTCGGAAGTTCGCCTTAATGGGACTTTCAATAATTGCCCCAGAAGGTTTAGCCATCAAACCACGCATACCTGCCAGCTGTCGAATCTGGTCTTTACTACCACGAGCTCCAGAGTCGGCCATGATAAAGATAGGATTAAAACTCATGGTCTCAATAAGTTTATTTTTATCATTCCGCTGATATTCAACACTCATTTCCCGCATCATTTCTTGGGCCACTTTATCAGTGGCTTTTGACCAGATATCAACAACCTTGTTATATTTCTCACCATCGGTGATCAAACCGTTGCGATACTGATCCTCAACATCCATTACCTCGTCTTCAGCTTTACCAAGAATTTCCTCTTTGTTTACCGGAATCGCCATATCATTAATGTTGATAGAAATGGCAGCCTTAGTTGCAAACTCGTAGCCGATATCTTTTAACCGGTCGGCAAGGATGACTGTGTCTTTACTACCACGATGCCTATAAACATAGTCAATAAGCTGAGCAAGCTCTTTCTTCTTCATAATCATATTGACACGTTCAAACGGCATCTCAATCGGCAACATCTCTTTCAACAATACTCGACCAACTGTTGTTTCAACTATTTTTCCATCGATCCTAACTTTAATTTTAGCTTGCTGGTGGACCTGTTCATACTCATAGGCTAAACGTACTTCTTCACACGAAGAAAAACACTTACCTTCTCCCAACACCATTTCACGTTCCCTGGTCAAATAATACAGACCAAGAACAATATCCTGACTTGGAATAATGATGGGCTCACCGTGGGCCGGAGACAGAATGTTATTAGTGGACATCATGAGGACACGGGCTTCCATCTGTGCCTCAACAGTCAGCGGTACATGTACAGCCATCTGGTCGCCGTCAAAGTCAGCATTAAATGCAGTACATACGAGAGGATGCAGTTGAATAGCCTTACCTTCAATTAAAACCGGCTCAAATGCCTGCATACCAAGGCGATGAAGAGTTGGTGCCCTGTTTAAGATTACGGGGTACTCTTTAACTACACTTTCAAGTACGTCCCAAACCTCTTTGGCCTCTTTCTCCACCATTTTCCGGGCGCTTTTAATTGTTGTTACAACGCCCATCATCTCAAGACGGTTATAAATAAAGGGTTTAAAAAGCTCTAATGCCATTTTTTTAGGCAAGCCACATTGATGCAGTCTTAAGTGAGGACCAACAACAATAACTGTACGACCAGAATAATCGACACGCTTTCCAAGCAGGTTCTGACGAAAACGACCCTGTTTCCCCTTGAGCATATCAGACAGGGATTTTAATGGTCTTTTATTGGGGCCGGTAATAACCTTGCCTCGTCTGCCGTTATCAAAAAGAACATCAACTGATTCCTGCAACATCCTTTTCTCGTTACGAATAATGATTTCAGGAGCATCAAGCTCAAGCAACCTTTTCAGTCGATTATTTCGGTTAATTACTCGACGGTACAGATCATTAAGGTCAGAAGTGGCAAAACGTCCTCCCTCAAGAGGTACCAATGGCCTTAAATCAGGTGGAAGAACTGGAATAACACCTAAGATCATCCAATCTGGTCGATTTCCAGAATCGCGAAAAGCTTCAACAACATTGAGTCTCTTGGCCAATTTTTTCCGTTTGGCCTCAGAGCCAGTGGTCTTCATCTCTTCTCGAAGCTCAATAGCCAGTGTCTTCAGATCAAGACTTTTGAGCATTTCTTTAATAGCAGAAGCTCCAATTCCTACAGAGAATTGACCAGGATACTCCTGTAATGCAACTCGATAATTTTCTTCGTTGAGCACCGAACCCATTGTGAGGCTCGGAGTCTCAGAGTTGGTTACAACGTATGAATCAAAATAAAGGACCTTTTCTAATTCTTTTAGAGTCATGTCCAAGAGGTTGCCAATCTTGGATGGCAGACTTTTTAAAAACCAAATATGAGCAACAGGGGCTGCCAGTTCAATATGACCAAGACGTTCACGTCTAACCTTTGACTGAATAACCTCAACACCACATTTTTCGCAGACAACGCCGCGATGCTTCATGCGCTTATATTTACCGCAATTGCATTCATAGTCCTTTACAGGACCAAATATTTTTGCACAAAAGAGTCCATCTCGTTCTGGCTTAAAGGTTCGGTAATTAATGGTCTCAGGTTTTTTAACCTCACCATGAGACCAATCACGAATCTTGTCTGGGCTGGCCAGAGAAATACGTACGGCTTTAAATTTTAATGGCTTCTTTTCTTTTTCAAAAAAACTGAAGAGTTCTTCCACGTTGATCCCCTCTTCCAAATTCAGTATTGACGGTCTTTAAACAAACCGACGAATTACCCTAAAAAATCCATTTGCACTATTGAATTCTACAGAACTCAATCCGCACAATTAATCCATGAGTTCCATATCAAGACACAAACCTTGCAACTCCTTCACGAGTACGTGAAAGGATTCAGGCAAGCCTGCTTCTAAGAAGTTGTTTCCTTTGACAATCTTCTCGTACATTTTGGTTCGGCCTTGAACATCGTCAGACTTGACGGTGAGAAATTCCTGCAGGGTATATGCTGCACCATACCCTTCCATGGCCCATACTTCCATTTCACCCAACCTCTGCCCACCAAACTGGGCTTTACCACCCAATGGTTGCTGAGTGACCAATGAATATGGTCCGGTCGACCGAGCATGGATTTTATTATCCACTAGATGATGTAACTTCATAACATACATGACGCCAACAGTAACCAGGTTGTCAAATTCTTCACCAGTCAGACCATCATATAGAGTAGACTTTCCTACTTCATCAAGGCCGGCCTGAACTAATAGGCTCCGAATTTCTTCTTCACTGGCTCCGTCAAAAACAGGCGTAGCCATCTTGATACCCGGACCGATATTAACCGCCATATCTCTCAGCTGGTCATCCGTCTTACCAGCCACGAGTTTTTTGTATTCTTCTGGATTAAATGTCTTCTTCAGCTGGTCTTTCAGCGCTTTTATTTCATGTCGTTCTGCAAAATCCTGAAGTTGTTCTCCAAGTTTTTTTGCTGCCCATCCCAGATGTGTTTCCAAAAGCTGACCTACGTTCATTCGAGAAGGAACACCCAAAGGATTCAAGACAATATCCACTGTTGTACCATCGGCAAAAAACGGCATATCTTCCTTTGGTAAAATTCGTGAAACAACACCTTTATTGCCATGTCGTCCAGCCATTTTGTCACCAACCGACAGCTTTCGCTTGGTAGCAATATAGACTTTAACCATTTTGATGACACCAGGAGGCAAGTCATCCCCTTTACGCATCCGGTCAACACGAGCTTCAAATTTTTCCTCAACGGATTTGACCTGGTTATCATACCGCTCGAAGAGTAAATTCACTTCCCCTTCAAGTTTACGACGGTCGGTATAATCCATGGTTCTCAAGGCGTCGAGTTCAGCTTGTTCTAGGAGCTCCTTGGAAATTTTCTTACCCTTGGCCAAAAGCACATTACCATCTGCATCTTTTAATGGAGCTTTCAAGGTTTTCCCATCTATCAGTTCAGCAAGCCCCTTACATACTGCATTTTTAAGGCTTTTCACCTCATCATCTCTGTCTCGCTGAAACCTGGCAGTATATACTTCATCTATGGCCTGGGCACGCTCATCTTTTTCAACACCTTTGCGGGAAAAAACCTTGGCATCAATTACGACACCTTCCACACCGGGTGGTACCCGCAGGGAGGTATCTTTTATATCACCAGCTTTCTCACCAAAAATAGCGCGCAACAATTTCTCCTCTGGAGAGAGTTGCGTCTCGCCTTTAGGAGTGACCTTGCCCGCCATAATATCACCGGCTTTGATCTCAGCACCGATTTTAACAACACCAGAATCGTCAAGATGGCGCATCGCCTCTTCACTGACATTGGGAATATCGCGAGTAATTTCTTCTTTTCCCAGCTTTGTGTCCCTGGCAACAGTTTCAAAGACTTCAATATGTAAAGATGTATAAGTATCTTCTTCCAAGAGCCTTTCACTGATCAGAATAGAATCCTCAAAGTTGTAACCACGCCATGGCATAAATGCTACGGTGACATTTTTTCCCAAGGCTAACTCGCCATTATCACAAGCAGGCCCATCGGCAAGTACATCATTTTTTGTCACCCTGTGGCCAGGTAGAACCCGTGGGACCTGATTAAAACAGGTGTTTTGATTGGATTTTTTATACTTCTCGAGTCGATAAACACCAACTCCAGTTGTAAAACCATCGGTGCCTGGTTTGTCATAACGAACCACAATTCGATTGGCATCCACCTCAGCAACTTCACCGTCTCCACCAGCAAGAAGACAAACACCGGAATCCAAGGCCACAGCACTCTCCAATCCAGTTCCTACAATTGGGGAAGAGGAACGGAGGAGTGGTACTCCCTGACGCTGCATGTTGGATCCCATAAGAGCACGATTCGCATCGTCATTCTCAAGAAATGGTATGAGCGAAGCAGCTACACTTACAAGCTGATTAGAAGAAACATCCATTAAAGTAACGTCACCTGCATCAGCAAGCATTACTTCGCCTTCACTCCGGGCGATAAGAGTTTCAGCAGTGATTTTATCGTCTTTATCTAAGTCTGTTTTCCCAGGTGCGATGACATGATCTTTCTCATCTAATGCCGTCATATACTTTACATCAACAGTGACCTGGCGATCGTTTACATGA
>CAYUCH010000027.1:31116-37045 GCA_964443295.1 uncultured Desulfobulbia bacterium
CGATAAAACCGTATTGATTCACCCGGGCAAATGTTGCCAAAGATACAATAAGACCGATATTGGGTCCTTCTGGGGTTTCTACTGGACATATTCGACCATAATGAGTCGGATGAACGTCTCGTACTTCAAAGCCAGCTCTCTCTCGGGACAGACCGCCTGGTCCAAGGGCAGAAAGGCGACGTTTATGAGTGACCTCGGAAAGTGGATTGGTCTGATCCATAAATTGAGATAATTGACTTGTTCCAAAAAATTCTTTAATGGCTGCTGATATTGGTTTGGGATTAATCAAGTCATGAGGCATGAGCGCTTCTACTTCCTGAAGGCTCATCCTTTCACGGATAGCCCTTTCCATGCGCACAACGCCCATTCGATATTGATTTTCAATCAACTCACCAACAGTTCGAACCCTTCGGTTACCAAGATGATCAATGTCATCAATGGGGCCTTGAGTATCTTTCAACCGAACAAGATGACGAACCGACAGCATAATATCTTCTTTAGTCAGTATCCTGGTATCAATGTCTGTCGTTACATCAAGCTTCGCATTAATTTTGAAACGGCCGACTTCTGAAAGATCATAGGTATCAGGATTAAAAAACAAGTTCTCAAAAAAGCTTGTTGCGACCTCAATTGTTGGTGGACTGCTTGGCCTGAGACGACGGTAGATCTCAATGAGCGCCTCTTCGGTTGTAACAGCTTTATCGAGTGCAAGGGTTTTCCGGAAGGAATCAGAAACTTTAATTCCATCAATAAAAAGTACTTCAAAATTGGTGATACCAGCCTCGATAATTGATTCTAAATTGGCGTCATTGAGTTCTCCATTGCAGGGGACCAATAATTCGCCAGTTTGTGTATCAACAATATCATTGGCAACAAATTTGCCCTCAAGGTCAATGGGATCAATGGTAACAGTTTTGATACCTGCATCCACAAGGCGCTTGGCCAGAGCTTTGCCAATTTTCCGGCCTTGTTTAGCAAGGACATCGCCGCTCTTTTTATCTACCAAATCATGGGGGGCACGTTGGCCTATCATGATCTCGGGATCGAATTCTTTGATAAACTTCTTTCGTTTTATGGAAAACTTTTCAGTCTTATAGAAATATCGCAGGAGTTCTTCTGCGCTGTGCCCCAGAGCTTTCAAAAGAGTAGTTACGGGGAATTTGCGTCTTCTGTCAATTCGAACATGCAGGATATCTTTAGCATCGAACTCGAGATCGATCCATGATCCACGAACCGGAATAATTCGTGCAGAGTAGAGTAATTTTCCAGTGGAGTGTGTCTTACCACCATCATGGCTATAGAAGAGGCCTGGAGAACGCTGTAACTGACTGACTATGACACGCTCTGTACCATTGATAACAAAAACACCTGTCCTTGTCATCAAGGGGATACTGCCGAGATAAACAGCCTGTTCTTTAATATCACGAATATTTTTTGTACCGGTATCCTGGTCAACATCAAAAGTTACGAGCCGAACTGTAATTTTGATGGGGACCTCGTAAGTCATCCCTCTTTCAATACATTCTTCAACGATATATTTGGGATCACCAAAAGTATATCGAACAAATTCCAATGAACAAATGCCATTAAAATCTTCAATGGGAAAAACCGTATTAAAAATATGTTGTAGGCCTTTTTCTTCCCTTTGATCAGGATCAACTTCCAATTGCAGGAAGCCTTCATAGGAATGACGCAGCATCTCTATAAGATGTGGCTTCCGAATTATTTCTCCGGTTTTGGCAAAACTTTTGCGAACTCCCATAATCGTCTTCATTCAGCAATGCCCTCGCTTCTATGCCTATCGGTTTGACAGCCGACTTCGTTGCGACCACCAGCCTCATCGTGCTTAAACACGACCTGTACAGCAGAGAATCTCTATATAAAGTTTATTCTGTCCTTATTGATGTTAAACATCCTGTTAACGAGACAGAAACCAACTTAAAAAAAATAATCGGCAAAGGAAAAAACCATACAAAAACTAGGTTCTCATAGTATTTTCAATTGCCATCCATTTTTAACGCAATAACGCTACGAAGGTATTTCCTCCGTAGCGCTGTTGCATTTTCTTTTCTCTTCTGCAGATAAAATATCGCAGAATTAGGAAACGGCTGGTCATTTTTCGACCAGCGATTGTAATGAGATTACTTAAGTTCGACAGTACCGCCAGCTCCCTCGATCTTGCTCTTGATCTCCTCGGCCTCTTCTTTGGAAACACCTTCTTTGATGGCCTTTGGAGCACCTTCAACTAACTCTTTTGCTTCTTTCAAACCAAGAGAAGTAATGGCACGCACTTCTTTGATAACCTGGATTTTCTTCTCACCAGCTGAGGTCAGTACTGCATCAAATTCTGTTTTCTCTTCAGCAGCACCACCGGCATCACCGCCACCACCTGCACCCACTGCGGCTACTGCTACAGGAGCTGCAGCAGAAACACCAAATTTTTCTTCCATCTCAGAGATGAGCTCAGAAAGCTCTAAAACGCTCATACTGGAAATGAATTCAATTACATCTTCTTTTGTTACAGCCATTGTTATACTCCTTAAAAAATCAAATAATGTTAAGCCTGTTCCTTCTGATCCTTGACGGCTTGTAGTAAATTAACCATCTTACGCGGAACACCAGCAAGTACTTGAACAAAATTACCAGGAACAGCCTGCATACAGGCAAGTAATTGCGACAGCAAAATTTCTCTGCTTGGCAATTTAGAGAGAGCAGTTAGTCCCTCAAGATTAATTGCCTTACCATCCAAAATTCCTCCTCTAATTTCCAGAGTAGGATTCTCTTTGGCAAAATCAACCAGAGCTTTTGCAACTGGTACGGGATCATCGTTTGCAACCGTAATAGCCGTTGCCCCTTTAAAAAATTCGGCCATGGGTTCAAAAGATGTTCCTTGTACAGCTCGTCGCAACAAGGTGTTCTTGGCAACTCGAACTTCAGCATCCCCCTTATGGAGTTCCTGCCGAAGTTTCTGGAACACTTGCACGGTAAGTCCACGGTAGTCGGTAACGACGGCTATTTGAGCCTTGGAAAACTTATCTTGAAGTTCTCCGACAACCGATTCCTTTTCACTCCTGTTCAATGTTCTCTACCTCCTTTTAAAATTACTTTGCTTTTAACAACAGCAGCAGAGGTCGATCAGGATAGGCAAGCACCTTGGATTGATCAAAGTGAAATGGAAATTTTCCAATAAACTCAGTATTGATCAGATTCTATGAGGAAATTCTTGCAGCATTGCTGGACAATGCATCAATCACTGTCTCGGCAGGCCAGACTCATTATTGGGACAAAAAATGAGGCTCATTAAACCGTGAGTACCCGCTGTCTTCGACATCCTGACTGCTTAACAATAAAGACCTTGACACCTAAAGCATCAAGGCCGATTATTATAAATTAATAAGAGAATAACCAGTTAGCCTAAATTTTTAATAAGGCTACGCAATTCAAGAGGATCCAGCTTAATACCAGGCCCCATTGTAGTGGAAAGACTAATTCCCTTTAGATATACGCCTTTAGCGGAAGAAGGCTTTAATTGAATAATTTTGTCTATAAAAGAGAGGATATTCTCTTTTAACTTTTCAACACCAAAGCTTGTTCTACCAATACCAGCATGAACAATCCCTGATTTATCAACTTTAAAGTCAACCTTCCCACTTTTTATCTCACCTACAACTCGACCAACATCAAAAGTAACCGTTCCAACCTTAGCATTCGGCATCATGTTCCGGGGACCGAGGATACGACCGATTTTACCAACAACGCCCATCATATCAGGAGTCGCAACAGTCCGATCAAAATCGAGCCAGCCACCTTGTATTTTTTCAACCAAGTCGTCGGATCCGGCAAAATCTGCACCGGCGTCCAATGCCTCTTTTTCTTTTTCTCCCTTGGCAAAGACAAGAACACGTACTGTTTTTCCTGTACCGTTTTGTAAAACAACACTGCTTCTCACCATCTGGTCAGCATGTCGAGGATCAACTCCAAGCCTAATGGCAAGATCCATTGTTTCATCAAATTTTGCAAATTTAGCCTTCAGGGCCATATCCAAGGCATCATCAAGATTGTACAATGTCTCAGGATCAATTCCTGCCCGGCCGTCAGTATATTTTTTTCCTCTAGTCGCCATTACTTCTCTCCACACTCTTTGGGCTAACTTCAGATACCATTATGATTTCAAAAGAAAACCATAATTATTTTCAAATAAAATTTGAAATGCGATTAATCAACAACAGTAATTCCACAACTTTTCGCTGTTCCCTCAATAATCTTTGATGCGGAATCAACATCATAAGCATTTAAGTCGGGCATTTTCGTTTCTGCAATTTCTCTGATTTTGTCGCGAGAAATATTGGCAACACGTTCCCTTTTAGGATTACTTGATCCCTTCTGCAAACCAATTGCCCTAAAAAGCAAGGTTGACGCAGGAGGTGTTTTAGTAATGAAGGAAAATGATCGGTCAGCATAAACGGTAATTACTACTGGAATTAACAAGTCACCTTGATCTTGGGTTTTTGCATTAAACGCTTTGCAAAATTCCATAATGTTAACACCATGCTGACCAAGAGCCGGTCCAACCGGCGGAGAAGGATTGGCCTTACCCGCAGGAATTTGTAATTTAATAAAGCTACTAATTTTTTTTGCCATTATCTTTCTCCTAACCACTCACGGCAACTTTGGCCGTCTCACAAAAGTCCTGACTTGAATCAGGCGCTAACAATCTGAATAAACTCCAGCTCCACAGGAGTTTCTCGGCCAAAAATACTAACTAAAACCCTTACACGTCCCTTATCTGGAAAAACCTCATCAACCAGTCCTTGAAAATTGGAAAAAGGACCGTCGATAACTCGTACCGTATCACCCTCACTGTATGTAACTTTTGGTTTGGGTTTAACAGCTCCATCACGAACGCGACTAATTATCTTCATCGCCTCTTCATCGGAAAGAGGCTCTGGATGTAAATCATTCCCCACAAAACCTGTTACTTTAGGGGTACCTCTCACTGTATGCCAGGTCTCATCATTAAGGTCTACATTCAACAAAATATAGCCGGGAAAAAACTTTCTTGAGGAAGTCTTTTTACTTCCTTTGATCATTTCAACCACCTGCTCGGTGGGAACCATGATCTCTCCAAAAAATTCTTCCTGGCCAGCTTGTTTTATGCGCTCAAGCATGGCAGTTTTCACCTGCTCTTCAAAGCCAGAGTAGGTATGTAATATGTACCATTGACGCGCCATTGTGTTCCCCAGTTGTTATCAAATACAAATTCGTTATCGTAAGACTGTCCCGACAATTTTTCCAACCAACAGGTCAACTCCTCCCAAATAAAGAGAAACCATGATTACAAATATCGTCACAAGAACTGTGGACCCAATGGTCTGCTTCCGGCTAGGCCAAGCAATTTTGCCAAATTCAGCTTGAACTTCAACGATGAATTGCCGAATTGTAGCTAAGTCGAATTTAGACTTTTTCTTATCTTTTGATAAATCAGTCTTATTCTTCTTCGCCTGGGGCTTATCTATTTTTTTATTCGCCATGGTTGCCGTTCTATTCTCAAAAAAATTGGAGATCAAATATATCCAAACCTAAATTGATTGGCAGGCCAGGAGGGATTCGAACCCCCAGCACCCGGATTTGGAGTCCGGTGCTCTACCAATTAGAGCTACTGGCCTTTAGGCCGATTATTTAGTTTCTTTATGCAGTGTATGAGTTCTGCAAAAACGACAATACTTTTTAAATTCAAGTTTATGTGGAGTCTGTCGTTTATTTTTTGTGGTTGTATAGTTGCGCTGTTTGCATTCTGTACAACCTAATGTAATTATGTCTCGCATGCTTCTATCTCCATCAGCCAATAAGTGTCAAATCCGGCCGATCCGATGATTACTCTATAATTTCGTTGATAACACCGGCGCCTACTGTCCGGCCACCTTCACGA
>CAYUCH010000028.1:0-36712 GCA_964443295.1 uncultured Desulfobulbia bacterium
TCTGCGGCGTCTATCATTTCCCGGCCAATACGATCTTTCAGACTGGCATGTGGATTTTGCGATTCAAGTTTGACATAGAGTTGAGCTCCCAAGTCTTTTGACAAGGTGTTGAACCTCACCAAGGGTGTATCACCTGTGACTTGGGTTATGTCTTCAAAATACGATGTCATGGTTACTCCTTATTCTCCAATAGCAGAATATCGTATGTGGCGCGTAAGTTTGGGAGAAAATGAACATGATGGCCTTCTTCTTCATGATGATGGGACTTGATGGCCACTTCCTTTACTATGTTGAATCCTTCATTTTTAGCAAAGTGGCGAAAATCTTTAATAGTAATAACCCGGATGTTTGGAGTGTCGTACCATTCGTAGGGTAATTGGGCGTTTTTAGGTGCTTGACCGTTAAGGAGAAGATAGAGCCGGCTGGACCAGTGACTGAAGTTAGGGAAACTGACTATGATTCGTTCACCGATACGCATGAGTACTTGTAATAATCGGGCTGGCTCATAAACTTGCTGGAGAGTCTGGCTCAATATGACATAGTTAAAGGCGTTATCCTGATAATCTTCAACTTCGCTGTTTATATCTCCTTGGAGTACGGAGAGTCCTTTGTTTATGCAGGTGATTACCTTGGTTTCATCTTGCTCAATGCCAATGCCACGGACCTGTTTGGTATCTCGGAGATGGGATAATAAGGTTCCCTCGCCACAGCCAAGATCCAGGACCTTTGAATCAGGTTCTATCCAAGAGGCGATGACGGAAAGATCATAACGAAGGTTATTGGTTTTGGAACTCAATGGACACACGTTGAAGAAATCCTGTAATGACCGATGAAAGTCGTTTTAATGGTAAGAGGAAGGCGTCATGACCGCATTGTGCTTCAATTTCGCAGAAGCTTACATCAAGCCCTGCCTTTTTCATGGCTTTTACCATGGCCTTAGACTGATAAGTGGGATAAAGCCAATCCGATGTGAAAGAGACGACCATGAATTTTGCCAGGGACTTTGCGAAAATTGTTGGCGCATGGGCTTCATTTTCCTGACCAAGAAGATCGAAGTAATCTGCAGCCCGGGTAATAAATAAAAATGAGTTGGCATCAAAACGATCAACAAATTTTTTGCCCTGATACCGGAGATAACTTTCCACTTGGAAATCGGCACCAAAATTAAAGGAAAAACCTTCTTTGCCTTGTAAGCGACGGTCAAATTTACTCCTCAAGGCTTCATCTGACAAATATGTAATATGACCAATCATTCGGGCCACAGCTAAACCGAGGTCAGGGCGTTGGCCTTCATAATAATCTCCTTCATTCCAGTTGGGATCCGCCATAATGGCTTGCCGTGCCACCTCGTTAAAGGCTATAGCCAGGGCGGAATGACGCATAGTGGTGGCAAGTGGAATGGCCGAAAAAACCATTTCCGGAAAACGTAAGCACCACTCGAGGACTTGCATGCCGCCGAGGGATCCGCCAATGGCAGATAATACTTTTTCAATGCCAAGGGATCTAAGCAATTCCCTTTGGGCCTGGACAATATCGCCAATGGTGATCATGGGAAAATCAAGGCCATAGGTATGCCCTGTGGAAGGATTCACGGTAGAGGGGCCGGTGGATCCCATACAGCCGCCAAGTACATTGGAGCAAATGATAAAATATTTATCCGTGTCAATGGCTTTCCCAGGTCCAATCATGATATCCCACCAGCCGGGTTTAGGATCGTCCTTGGAATAATATCCGGCGGCATGGGAATCGCCTGAAAGGGCGTGGAGTATCAGAATAACGTTATCTTTGTTTGGAGATAGTTGGCCGTAAGTCTCATAAGCCAAAGTCACCGGTCCAATCGAGGCACCGGATTCAAGAATCATACCTTGGTCTTCTGCAAAGGTGAAAAATTGTTTCTTTACCAGACCAACGGAATCAGAACCGTAAGCGTCTGTCGCATCTTTCATTAGGTTAACCGGTCTAAGGCTTGTCCAAGGTCATTACATATATCATCAACTGCCTCAATGCCAACGGATAAGCGAATCAAATCAGGTGTAATTGATAATTGTCGTCGAGTTTCTTCAGGAAATGACAGGTACTGTGAAGAATAGGGGTGAATAATCAGCGTTTTACAGTCTCCAAGATTTGCCAGGTGATATATAAGGTCAAGATTGTTAATGAGTTTGAAGCAATCTTCTTTTGTTTTCAAACCAAAGGTCAGAAGGGCACCAAAGCCGTGGTCAGCAAATTGAGTGAGGGCAGTCTGGTGAAAAGGATGATCAGAAAGACCAGGATAATTCACCCAAGTGACCTCGGGCCGTTTTTCCAGATACTTGGCTACATGTAGGGCATTGGCGCAATGTCGTTCCATGCGTAAAGCCAGGGTGTCGAGGCCAAGTATAGTGAGGTAAGAATGGAATGGAGCTGCGGTTGTGCCAAAGTTAATATGGTGCTCACGCCATATCTTATCAAGATAGGCGAGCTCTCCCTTGCGGTCCACGTAGGGATGAAAGTCTGGAAATCGTTTTGTCTCCAGCCAGGGGAAATTGCCGCCATCAATGATAACGCCACCGGTGGCTGAACCATGGCCACTTAAATATTTTGTGGTGGAATGGAGCACTACATCTGCTCCCAATTCTAAAGGTCTGCATAGATATGGGGTGGCAAGAGTGTTGTCTACCAATAGGGGAAGACCGTGTTCATGGGCTACTGCTGCTGTTTTGGCAATATCAGGAATATCCATCTTGGGATTGCCAATGGTCTCTAAGTATATGAAACGAGTCTTATCAGAAATGGCAGCTTTAACTGCTTCGAGATCTGTTGACTCAACAAAACGGGGCTTGATGCCGTATTTTGAAAAAATGGAGTTGAATAAAATGTAGGTGGACATGAAAAGAGAGTTGCCCGTAATAAATTCGTCACCAGCTCGTAATAATCCCATGCAACCATTGGATATTGCGGCCATGCCGGAAGAGGTCAGAATAGCTCCCTTGCCACCTTCTAAAGCAGATAGTTTGTTTTCTAGAACTTTATTTGTCGGATTGGACAGTCTGGCATATATATGTTTACCAGTCTTACCGGCGAAGGTGTCACTGAGATCTTCCGCAGTTTCATGAACATGGGAAGTGGTTTGAAAAATGGGGGGCTGGGTAGCACCTTCCCAACTTGATGGTTCGTGGCATGCATGGAGGACTTGGGTACTAAAGTCGAGTTTTTCTGTTTTGGTCATTGAAATTTCTCATCTTTCAAATAATTGAATAGGAGTCCACATATAGAACTTTATACAATGAGACAAGACGAGAACGAAAAAAGTCAAAGGGAATTTGATCTATAGGATTTTTTTCAGTACTTCACATTTACGGCAAATTTCCATTTTTTCTTGCCAATTTTTGTGAACTGTTCCTTCGCAGATGGTTCCATTTATCATCCAGCAAAGGGTTCCTGATTTAAACTCCCAGGCCGGACATTTCTGTTTTCGTTCTTTAGGGCATTGTCTGACGGTCCAGCAGTTTTTAACCCCTTTCGGAGTATCTCGTCTTCGGGAGAGCAGGAAGTACACTTGTCTTTCAACATGGGGTGGAATTGATCGCCATCCTTGTTCATAGCTATGTACGGCCTTGATAGAAGAACCTAATAGTTCTGCCATTTCTTTTTGGGTTTTACCCAGCTTCTTTCTAATTTCTACAAACGCTTTGCTTTCCACTACTCACTCTCCGATAATTCTATTTATCAATATTCCCATCATCCCACAAAGTGGTAATTCCTCCAAGGATTTTTTTAATGGCAATTAACAAAATGCTAAAATGTTTATAAATACATTCAAATAGATACAATCGATATTACTGTGAAAAAAAAGTATCCATTTTCATAAAAAAAAGGCCAGCTTTTTTGACTACAAGACTTTTTTCTTATAGAATATTTACAATGGATATAAAAAATGCACAATAATAAACAATTAATTGAAGGCCGTGATTCCGGAAAACAATTCTTTTTGTTCTCTTCCAGGGAGGGATAAAATGGAAGCAGCAGACATGAATATTGACCGGCGAAGAATTAGCCGATACAGCGTAAAAGGTCACGCCTTCGCATCCAACAGTAAAACTCAATTCGGCCAGGTTATTGACATGAGCCTTGGAGGAATTCGGTTCGTTTTCGTCGATACCGGCAAATGGCCCGACCAAAAAGGTGAAATGGATATATTCTTTAATGAGAATGGTTTTGGTATAGAAGAAATAGTTTGTAAAACCAAGTGGGAGAATGTTTTAGCCAATTCTATCTCTGGTATGACCATTAAAGAAAGGGGCGTTGAATTTTGTAATTTAAATGAGTTACAGAAAAAGCAGTTAGAGAGTTTTTTGGTAAAAGAAAACAATTTTCCTGTTGCTGCCTCTCCCACGAATACGTGAAATATGTAGAGTTTATCTAGCACGTTCAATTGAAACATTTCTTATTGTCTTTTTTTCTGTCTGACATTTGTTTTTTACCAAAGTGAACTTTTTTTTTGGCGAAAAGCCTTTTTTTCTAAAAATGTGTTATCCATAAATCGGCCAAATATGCCTTGAAACTATCTTGTTCTTATGAGTTGGCCGGGACATTTTTGCCCCGTCTGGATGTATGTGGAGAAAAAGGGGGCGAGATCACCCCGGGTAAGTTTTTTTTGGGAAAAAAGGAGGAAAATAATTTAGGTAAAATGATTTTCTTCAGCTTGACAAAAGTTGGTCTCGCTGGTTTATTTTGCCCTTGTTTGGTGTATTGAAATTTATCGAATTCCAGAAGAGACCAGAGTGAAAAATTCTAAAAACTATCCCCTAAATGTAAAATTTCTAAGAAAGCTTTTGATCGCAGCCGATGATATTATCCATTTTTTAGTAGCAGTAACACTGCTTGTTGTTGCCGCAATTATTTTATTTCGAACCATTCCATCTTTGTTTCATCCAGATCGATTGTCAATTCTCCACGTTTTGAATGATGTGCTTTTAGTTCTCATTGTAATGGAACTCGTATGGCCCATTGTTCGCTTTCTTAAAAGAGAGCCCCTTTTCTCTTAATTCTTTCATTCACATAGGAATTATCTCAAGTATTCGTCGTATACTCTTGATAGAAGCTGAACACTCCATGTTTTTAGGTTCTGTAAAAAAAGACTTAGAACATCTTTGGCCTGTATTGGCCGAACTTGGCGCAAGTGTACTGATAATAGTTGTGTTAGCCATCGCTCTTCGTCTTGTTACAAATAAAGAGTCGATGACAGAGAACTAATTGATACAGCTTTGTGAGTGAGATGGAATTTCTTGTAGTTGAGCATCTGTATTTTGTCACTACTCTGATGAAAACAATCATATTCTTGAGATATGATAAGTCAAAAAAGTGAAGCTCACTTCGTTGAAGGTTTAGGGAAAGGAAGAAAGTATGCGTATTCGAAAGGGAAAAGAGACAATTCTTGTTGTTGATGATAATCCTACGATTCTTAAACTCATCGAAGCCATACTTAATCCCCTTGGGTATAAAGTTTTGGATGCTAAAAGTGCTGAAGAAGCTTTACTCATAATGGAGCAACATGCCACAACGGTTGATTTGCTCCTCACCGATGTTGTTATGCCAGAGATGAAAGGATCTGAACTTGCAGTACTTTTTCAGGAAAAATACCCAAACACCAAAATTTTGTTCATGTCTGGATATTTGAGCCCGTCCATCCCCGAAGAAGAAATAAACTGCGGTATGAAAGGTTTTTTGCAGAAGCCTGTACAGCCGAGGGAATTGGCCTTTAAATTGAGAGAAATGCTTGACTAAAAAGGATCTGGGAAGTGGAAGTAATGATACTAACCACCTATTGGGCTTTCTTTTTTCTATAAAAAAAATCATGATTGGAAAAAATGTCAGGAGATTGTCATTTTTTTTTGCTATGATAAGTTCTAAATAAAAACATAACAATAATTAGCCTTTATGGTTTTTGGGGAGATACCGTGGCTGAAGAGAAAAAATCTAAAGAAAGGCGAACTTATCAGCGATTTACAACTAAGAGCTGTACCATTGCAGTTAGTTCAACAATCGGTCAGATAGTTGATATTAGCATGGGGGGGGTGTCCTTCAGCTATATCGATACAGGAAAGCTATCAAAAAATACTTCAGCACAGGCCATAGTTTTTGGCAAAGATGACCTCTGTCTCGATGAGTTTCCACTTCGCATTATTTCGGATTGCAGCATGGGCAAGGGGATTTCGATGATGCGGAGATGTGGAGCTGTTTTTGATGAGTTGACTTCCAAGCAGTTATCTCAATTGGAACATTTTATTTGGGTGAATTCCATGCTGGAACACACACCCAAAAACTCGGACTGAATGGAAACAGGTATGAGTTTCATTCTGACTCAAGTGTGCATAGCCAACTAAAGTGATCGTCTACGCTATTTCTTTCCCTTATTTGCTAGCAGCCTTGCACTAGTCTTTATGGGGCCACTCTTCATTTTCTAATTTTTCTACCATGTAACAAAAACGGTTCCAGGTAAATTCTCGGCCTGATATTGGGCATTTTAATGTTACCTTGCCGGCAGTTTGCTCTTTCACTAACCAGTCTCCTTTTCTAGGTCCGCTGGTGAGGGTGATTTTTTCGCCAGGTTGAAAGTCGTACTGTTTGAACAAAGTTACCGTATAAAGAGCCATGATTATTCCCCTTTGATGGTATTTTTCGGATAATGAAACATCCTGTATGTTTTAAAATAGCATTGATTTAGATAATGTAAATATTGATAGCAGGTGATATTGTTTTTTCATGGTGTAACATCCATTACCAGCGCCACAGTCAGCAGTTTATTAAAGTCGGCTGGAGAAAAAATTTGCCAGTGCATTAAGACAAGGGGAGAGTAGCAAGCTGTTATTGTAAGAGAAACTGCTAATGCGCCATACAGGGCAGCCAGAACCCGGCAAGTACAATGGGTAAAAATTAAAGCTCACCATAAAAAATATGGAAATAATACCTGCTCTGGTCTGTAAAATAATGAAGAAGGCTGATACAGCCTACCGGAAACACAAGCAATACAATTTTAGGCTTTGTATAGATTCTGTTCCTCGATTCGCAATCCGCGGTGAAGGTGTACTTAAAGGCTTTAATAAGCCCCCTTGCTTAAGAGGAACACCTCCCGGCAATATTTACAGAATAGGATCTCATGTTTTCTCCCCAGCTTCAGGATCTAGCTTTCGCATTACGACCAAAGGCCCTTTTGCATTTTAGCAAGGTGCTGACTATCACATAACATGGCGCGGCATAGCTTTTTTTACAGGGAGAGACACATGGCCAGTCATTCTCTTTTCATGCTTGAAGTTACTTGTTTTTCCCCTTCAACAATCAGAAAGGCAATGATGCCGGTCAGGACGATTCTGCCCCAGGCAGTAATATCAATGGCGGCACTCTGGAACAAAGTGTTCATTAAAGGCAAATAGGTGTATGCCATTTGCACAAAAAGCATCACCGTTACGCCACCGAATACCCACATGTTGCTAAAAAAGTTAAGCTGGAAGACTGACTTTGTCAGTGATCGGCAGTTGAACAGATAAAAGAGCTCCACAACCACAAAAACATTTACAGCTACAGTCCTGGCCTGCTCAATAGTTGCCCCTCTTTTTAGCTCCAACTGGAAAAGAGCGAAGGAAACGACAAGTAATAACCCGCCGACCAACAATATACGCCCGATCAAAACTCTGGTGAGAATAGGAGTACGCGGATCTCTCGGCGGACGGGTCATGATGCCGGGCTCTTTGGGTTCAAAGGCCAGCATCAGGCCAAGGAATCCCGCGGTTGTCATGTTGATCCAGAGGATCTGTACGGGAAGGATAGGCAGGGTAACACCCATGAAAATGGCGGCCATAATAACCAGCCCTTCACCGAGATTGGTGGGCAGTGTCCAGACGATAAATTTCGTCAAATTGTCGAACACACTGCGCCCTTCTTCGATAGCGGCTTCTATGGAGCTGAAATTGTCATCGGTGAGCACCATGTCCGCCGCCTCTTTGGACACCTCGGTGCCGGTTATTCCCATTGCGACACCTATATCGGCCTGTTTTAGTGCAGGAGCATCATTTACGCCATCACCGGTCATGGCGACAATATGGCCATGGGTCTGCAGTGCCTCAACAAGCCGTAATTTCTGTTCAGGCGCAACCCTGGCGAACACAGCGGTTTTCTCAGCCTGTTCGATTAATTCCCGGTCGGAAAGCGCTGCAAGTTCACTACCTGTCAAAACCCGTGGCCTGCCACGGTCAGGTTCTGCAGGCTCCCCATCAAGACCAGTCTGTTCAGCAATGGCGGCCGCAGTGTCGGCATGATCCCCGGTGATCATTTTTACCCGGATTCCTGCGGTGTGGCATACCTTCACCGCCTGCACCGCCTCAACCCGTGGCGGATCAATCATGGCCATGAGGCCTACAAAGGTGAGACCGTCCTGAACATCGTCATGGGATATACTGTGGGTTGATGTCGATACATTTTTTCTGGCAAAGGCAAGAACCCTCAATCCCTTTTCTCCCATAATGCCGACCTGCTTAAGAGCCGCATCCTTCATGAGATCGGTGAGAGCGCCGTCCGGGCCAAGCTGTGAACAGCATCGCTCAAGTATTATTTCCACGGCCCCTTTGATATAGATAACATGCTCCTGGTTTTCATTATTTTGATGGAGAGTTGCCATGTATTGATGTTGCGATTCAAAAGGCAAAACATCGGCACGCGGTAAGCCTTTGTTGAGTTCGGCAAGATTGAGACCGGACTTGACTGCCGCAACAAGCAATGCCCCTTCCGTTGGGTCCCCCTGGACCTCCCATTCGTTATCGTCATTTGTGAGCATGCTGTCATTGCAGAGCGCACCGGCTTTCAGGCATTCGGCAAGGGCGGGAAAATTCGGAGGTAGAGAAGGGGCTTCATCCTTAAGGATTTCTCCGGCAAAAGGGTTATAACCGCCACCTGTCACCTCATGGAAAATTCCGTCCGCTGCGATCTCCCGGACGGTCATCTGGTTTTCCGTGAGGGTTCCTGTCTTGTCCGAACAGATCACCGTGGTGGAGCCTAAGGTTTCCACAGCCGGCAATTTGCGGATGATAGCTCTTCGTTTGGCCATGCGCGAAACACCGATGGCCAGTGTTATGGTGACCGCCGCCGGCAGTCCTTCCGGAATGGCGCCCACAGCCAGGGCAACGGCGGCCATGAACATGTCAAAAAGTGTTTGCCCGCGCAGCATTCCAACCGCAACGGTCAAAGCAGCAAGGGCCAGAATAGCATAGAGGAGAATGTGACTGAACTGGGCGATCTTGCGGGTAAGCGGGGTCTCCAACTCATCGGCGGCGGCGATAAGTTCCGAAATCCGACCCACTTCGGTATGGTCTCCTGTGCCGGTGACAATCCCCGTGCCTTGTCCGTATGTCACCAGAGAAGAGGCGTAAGCCATGTTGTTTCTGTCAGCAAGGGGCGTATCATGGGCGAGTACACCTTCCTTTTTCTCCACCGGCAAAGACTCGCCCGTCAGAGCGGATTCATCAATCCGGAGATCCCGGACATGCAAAAGCCGCATATCTGCCGGCACCTTGTCGCCGCTGGTCAACAGAACAGTGTCTCCCGGCACCAGCTCCGATGCTGGAATATGCCTCTTTTCTCCCTGGCGCAAGACAGTGGCCTCGTTTGTCATGGTTCGGGCCAGGGCGGCCAGGGCATTGACAGCTTTTGCCTCCTGCAGATAGCCGATAACGGCGTTGACCAGCACCACGCCAAAAATAACTCCTGAGTCAACCCATTCCTGAAGAAAGGCTGTAAGGATTCCGGAGGCGATCAGTATGTAGATGAGAGGCTGATGAAACTGGAGAAGAAAGCGAAGCAGTGGCCCCTTCTCCTTTTTTGTCGTAATAGTATTGGAGCCATACGTATCTATCCGGTGTTTTATCTCAAACTGATCAAGCCCTTTTTCCGGATTGCCCTCAAGCAGATCAACTACTTCCTCTTCAGGCAGGTGGTGCCAGTGCTTAGCAATTAAAATTTCCACAATTATGATCCCTCTATAAAATCAACTCCCGACTGGGGATTTTGTTCAGCCCTGAGGGGAATAAGTGCCTTCACCAAATTGATAAAAAAACAATAAATCAATTTTCTAAGGCACTAAAAGTTAATAGTTTTGAAAAAATGAAAATAAGGCCGACAACAGCAGAATCAGAATGCCGGTGGTGAAGGCCAGTATCTTCGTACATAAAAGACGCATAATCAATACCCCCTGTTGTTCAGGCAAGATTGAAAAGTTCAGAATGAATCCGGTGAAGCGGCACTCCCTGCTAGATTATTTCTATGCTGTATCGCTTTCATCTTCATGAAAAATGCAGCGCTTTTTTAGAACAATTCATTACACCGTAGAACAGCGCAGACATTCTATACTGGGAATTTTATTAGTCCCTCCTTCTCGTTTGAATGATACAGGATAGGTTGATGTTGGAGAGACTTCTAGCCATTTCTTGCATTTAACGTACGTATATTCAACTGTCAGAAGATAGGCGCTTTTGCTGCTTATTCCTTGAAAGGAGTCCATTGGACAAAGCCAGTCGCAATAGAATCTGCCTCGTTTACTGGCAAGGATCATGAAAATAGTAATGAGGCCAAGTACGATGAAACCAAGTCTGGGACAAAAGTAACCACCAACAATAACAAGCTGTAGAAGTATCGCCATAAAGAGTTGGCTATGCTTTCGACAGCATATCTTTTCTTTTTTTGATTTTGGTTTGACTGATTTCTTCTGTGTCATATTTTCTTTACTGCGACTATTCAGCTTGTCACAATGATCTCCCCATCCGGGAGTAGTGTATTGTGTACTGCTTTCCCTTCATGAATTAATGTAAACCGTTTGCAACCTTTATTAATGCCCCACACCCAGATTTTTTTGTAATTCTTTGGATTTCTCCTGAAGTTGATTTCGTGTCTCCTCCCTATATGTAGCCAGCATATCACCAATTTCAAGGAATTTAATAGATAATATAGAACAGGCAAGATAAGCGGCATTTTTCCCGACATCTACTGTTAGTTAACAACAGGAATGCCTGGGGAGGCATCTGTACGGTTGCATAAAGAGCATCAACATCATTCAAAGCATCAGAGGAGAGGGGAATACTAATCCCACTGTTTTCCAATAAATGGGTCTGGGGTTCGGTGGTTTTTTCCTTGGGGCTGCGGGGGGTGCTTATGTATACACCATTGCATGCACTTTTTAAGATTGCTTCATTGAATCTGCATCACATTTCGACGCTTTTTACTGCCGGATTTTTCTTCTTTCTTGCAACACTTCTTTACCAATATGTTGCTGGTTTACAGCAAAAGAAAATTTGACAGATGCCTTCCTATTAAGACAGAATTCTTATTGGATGTATTTGTCACATGCTACTTAAAATAATCCAAAATGGAGGAGGACCATGAATAGGCTATTGTCAATACTATTGGGAGGGGCGCTTTCCATATTTTTTGTCTCGGGGGTTGCCATGGCAGGTGATGCGTGTATAGACTGCCATACTAAAATCTCTCCCGGCCAGGTCAAGGACTGGCAAGTGAGTACACATTCAGAAAACGATGTTACCTGTTCAACTTGTCATGGTGAAGAGCATTCTTCTGCAGAAGATTACAAAAAGGCACAATTACCGGATGAGAATGTATGTGCTGAATGCCATGAAGATCAATTTCAGCAATTTGCACAGGGGAAACATAATCATGGCTGGACATCAATGAATGCAATACCAGCCACACATTATGCGCCGGATGAACTCATTGAAGGTGGACGCGGTTGTGGCGGTTGCCATAATATGGGCATCAAGAGTGAGGCCCAAAAAAAAGATCAGTTGAAAAAGGGTTATCGTTACCAAAATAATTCCTGTGACGAGTGTCATACTCGCCATTCTTTTTCAAAGAAAGAGGCCCAGAATCCCCGAGCATGTCAAACGTGCCATATGGGCTATGATCACCCTCAATGGGAGATGTGGTCCAGTTCCAAGCATGGTGTGCGTTGGTTTGCTCAGCAGAGTGGTGATCTTCCTGAGGGTGCTGCCGCGCCTACCTGTCAATATTGTCATCTGAAAGACGGTAATCATAAAAACAGAACAGCATGGGGTTTTCTTGGCGTCCGCTTACCATTTCCAGAGGATCCACAGGCAAAAGCAGACAGAATTACGATCTTGAAAGCCTTAGGTGTAATCGATCCTGCCACTGGAAAGACTACCGATTTACTAAATACTGTTGTTTCGGTTGATATGGTTCGCGCTACCCAGGAAGATTGGCAGCAAGAGCGTGATAAAATGCTCAACACATGTTCAGATTGTCATTCCAGGCAATATGCTAAAGAGCAGCTGGATATGGGGGATTCTATTCTTCTCAAATCAGACAGGCTCATGGCAGAGGCCATTGAGACGGTCGCAGCTCTTTACCAGGATGGCATCATTAAAAAACCAGCCTCATATCCTTTCAACTATCCATTCCTATTAAGTTTTATGCATACGAATGGGGCCAACTGGAATGAAACGGAGGGTCTCTCTGCCATTGATCAGGTTCTGTTGCGCATGTATATGAAACATCGTATGCGCGCTTATCAGGCATTTTTCCATGTTAATCCTGATTATGCTTATTGGTATGGTTGGAATATGATGACCGAAGATCTGGGCGAGATTAAAGAGCTTGCAAAAATCCTGCGGGCCACCCATAAATAAGAGAGAATAGCGCAAAATATAATTATTAATCGGCCATCCCCCGGGGTGGCCGATTTTTTTTATTTAGGCTGAAGACTGAAGGTTGAAGGTAAGATTACATGTTTATTACCAAGTTCAGCCTTCAGCCTTTAGTCTAATTAATTTGAGGAAGCGGTTGACGTAGTGTTCTACAAAAAGCTATTATTTATGATTCTTTTTTGTATGAATATCAATTTAACAAACATCCGGCAGGCAATGTAGTCATGAAAAAGGGCACTGTAAAACGTGAACTCATCGGCAATGAAGGAATGGTCCTCTTGGATACATTCCGGAGATTGATTCGCCGAAATGCGGTTGAGCATCTCGTTAAAATGCTGAATAAAACACATCCTGCCGATGTTGCCTGGCTTTTCAGGCATCTCGTTCCTGATGAAAGAAAATTCGTTTTTAATATCCTTGCCAACACAGAAATAGTGGCTGAATTTCTCAGTGAGCTCGACCGTTCCATTATGTTGGAACTTGTGGAAGACCTTACTCCTCGATTCATGGTGGCAATCATAGAGAAGATGGCTGGCGATGATGCAGCTGATTTACTCGAAGCATTGCCGGAAGAAGTAGCCAATGAAATTCGGCGTTTGATGGATAAAGAAGAGCGACAGGAAGTTGATGAGTTGCTCCAGTACCATCCACAAACAGCCGGTGGATTGATGAGCCCTGATTTCATGGCTCTTAATGAAGAATTTTCCGTTGGCGATGCAATCCAGAAGGTACAAGAGCGCAGTGAAGAAAAGGAGATGTCCTTTTACCTTTATATTACCCACGGAGAAGAATGCCATCTTTCCGGCGTGTTATCGCTCCGTGAGCTTCTGATGCATCCACCATATCGGCAACTGAAAAATATCATGAATCCCAATGCCATTGCCGTGACCACCGATACGGACCAGGAAGAAGTTGCCCATCTTGTATCACAATATAATTTTCTTGCTATTCCGGTGGTTGATGCGACCTATAAACTGGTTGGTATTGTCACTGTGGATGATGTTATTGATGTTATTCGAGAGGAAGCCACAGAAGACTTCCTGCAGATGGCTGGTGCTGGTAAAGACCATGAAATCCTGCTGAAGTCCACTGTTGATAATGCTATGACCCGTGCCCCATGGTTGTTTGCCAGCTGGATTGGTGGAGTCATGGCAGCATTGATTATTGGCGTTTTTGAAAATGAGTTGGAAAAAGTAGTGGCTTTGGCTGCATTTATTCCAATCATAATGGGAATGGGTGGCAACATTGCGACCCAGTCTTCCACCATTGTGGTTCGTGGTATTGCCACTGGTCGAGTGAACATGGAGGAGCTGTCCAAGGTTATTTTTAAAGAAATGAGGGTAGGTGTTATACTGGGTGCTCTCTATGGATTAATTTTAGGTGTTCTTGCCTATTTCGGTTATCAGGAGCCTGCTAATTTAGGACTTGTGGTCGGTCTATCTGTTTTATTTTCAATGACTCTGGCCGCTTCCATTGGAACATTTATTCCCCTTATCATGAGGAGGCTCAATATTGATGCAGCCATTGCCACCGGACCACTTGTAACAACAGCGATCGATATTGTTGGCGTAACCGGATATTTTCTCATAGCCTCTTACATCCTTAAAATATAGCCATGATACCAGATCCCTCCAACCGCCATAAAAAGCCAACATTTTGGGGGTGGCTGTTTATCATTGTGTTAATAGCGGGTGCGTGGGTGTATCTCAGTCCAATGCGGCCTGATTTTGATCCCGATGCTGTGCCGCGAGCCATATCTGCCAGGGGTGACTTGGCAGCTGATGAGCAAAATACCATAGATTTATTCAGAGCGGCTTCGCCTGGAGTTGTCTTTATTACCAGTATCGAAGTCCGTCGAAATTTGTTTTCTCTTAATGTATATGAAATTCCTCAGGGTACGGGTTCCGGTTTTGTCTGGGATAAAGAAGGTCGCATAGTTACCAACTTCCATGTGATTGGTGATGCAAATAAGCTGGAAGTGACTTTGGCGGATCAATCAACCTGGAAAGCTATTGTGGTTGGTGTTGCACCGGATAAAGATATTGCTGTATTACATATTTCTGCTCCGGCGGACAAATTGCATCCAATTCCCATTGGTGAGGCGGCGAATCTGCTTGTTGGACAAAAAGTTTTCGCAATTGGCAACCCTTTTGGCCTTGATCAGACCATCACCGCTGGCATTGTTAGTGCCCTTGGCCGGGAAATTAAATCCGTCAGCGGCAGGACAATTCAAGGTGTGATTCAAACGGATGCAGCTATTAATCCTGGCAATTCAGGCGGTCCTTTGCTGGATAGTGCCGGCCGGCTTATAGGGGTTAATACAGCAATATATAGCCCATCCGGCGCCAATTCAGGAATTGGATTTGCTGTTCCTGTTGAGGCCGTAAACAGAGTAGTACCCGAGATAATCAAACATGGCCGGGTTGTACGACCAGGTATTGGTGTAAGAGTCGCCAATGACCGTCTTGTCCGTCGTCTGGGTATAAATGGCGTCCTTGTAATTGACGTGATGAGCGGTTCATCGGCAGAAGAAGCCGGGATTATTCCCACCCGCAGGGTGAGAGGAAGAATTGTTATTGGGGATGTTATTGATAGTGTGAATGGCAGACCGGTTGCCAGCCTTGACGATATGCTCAATGAGTTCGAGAAATTCAAAGTTGGTGAAGAGGTGATTTTGGGCATTGTACGTGATGATACACATCTCAGTCTCAACGTTGTCCTGCAAGGGATTGGGTAAGTATTTTGACTTGGTGGACTAGGGCAATTAAGAGCCTGATTTCTTCAGATACTGGAGAACAGCTAGATTTATTTCGTGTTTTCCCCGGTATCCGCCGATTTCTCGCAGCTCGACAGCATTATGCCTATCTTCGTACCGGCGCTGATGTTCTCTTTGTTTTAGTCGTCCTCTCCGGTCTTTTTGGGCCTCAGGATCCCCATGCAAATGTTGCAGTTTTTTTAACCTGGGGTCTCCTGTGGCCCTCAATTGTCCTGAGCTGGTTTTTCGTTGGCCGAATGTGGTGTGGAATTTGTCCTTTTCCCGGCCTGGGTGTCTTTTTACAACGGAAGGGGGTGACTATAGGCCGTGAAGTTCCCAGGTTTCTTCAAAAAAACGGGGTGTACATTTCCGTATTTCTTCTTGCTTTAATTATTTGGGCTGAAATTGTTGCCGGTTTGGACTCTTGGCCTGCCGGTACATCTTATCTGGTTTTGACCATTGTTTTGGGAGCAGCGGTCTTTTCGGTCCTTTTTCCCGGGCAAGCGTGGTGTCGACACCTTTGCCCTTTGGGACGGATTACTGGAGCCGCGTCAACATTAGCCATCACTGAGTTTCGACCTGATTTTGAACGGTGCAAAGGGTGTGAAACCTTTGCCTGTAAGAAAGGTAAAGGTGGGAAGCGTGGATGTCCTGTGTATCTTGGGGCCTATAATGTACGCCACAACCTGCATTGTCTTGTATGTGGACATTGCCTCCCTCTTTGTCATCGAGACTCGCCTCAACTTCTATTCCGTAACCCATATTCAGAGTTGATCCGGAATAAAGGTCGCTATATCACATGTTCATATATAGTGCCTTTTTTGATCGGCTCGCAGCTTTCTCGATTTTTAAGACAAAAACCGATTTACCATGACTTTATGGGGTTTTCAGGATTGCCTGATGGGGTGGTTTTCAGCATATTGCTTGTTGTCGGTTTTTTTGCCGTAATGGGCATTATACGTGTTGGTAACGTCATGATCGGTATTTCAGAGGATCCTCTTTTTGGCAAATTTTCACCCATGGTGCCAATATTTATTCCCATGGCTTTTACCGGTGAGTTGGTTTACCGGATGGATTTTTTTGCAGCAGGGATTGGAGACTTTTTACCCACTGTCGGGCGACAGGTTGGCACAGGCTTTTTTGAAAATATAGTTTTTCAGGTTCCTGATTTTCCTATTCAGATTTTATCGGCCTTTTTTATGCTGAATGGTGCCTTGGCAGGATGCTATATTTTCTGGAGGTTTTGTCTGGAGGATTTTGAAGGCATGGTGCAATTTAAGCACTTTGTCGCCGTCAACATTATAGTTGCCGCCTTGCTTTGTTTTTATCTTACGGCGATATTCTAACTTGATCTAAACCTGAATTGAACCATAGGGTACTAAGAGATAAGCTAGTACGAAAAGATTTTCTGTCAGGCTATGGTGAAATTGTCGCCACGATGTTTTTCATTGCCCACTTAACTAGCATTCCCTTCCGGACCGTGATAGGTGTTACTCAATGTCCTTCGCCTTAATCTGGCCAACTCACGCATGTCCGATGTTTTATCTGTTTCATCAATAATTTCTTGTCCGACTATTTCCTCAATAATATCTTCCAAGCTGACTACACCAGTGAATCCGCCATATTCATCAACAACGACAAAAAGGTGTCGACGGTGTTGAACGAATTCGAGAAAAATCGTGTCCAACGGAGCTGATTCAGGCACAAAATGGACAGGGTGCATAAGGTCTTCAATTGCTGTTTCACCTTTATCATCGGCAGCGTAATGTAAAACGTCTTTACGTAATACAAAACCAACAATATCATCAATATCTTGATCAAAGACAGGAACCCGACTGTGTAAATCCCATTTATCTTTATGTGCTAAGGCTTCATTGATGGTCAGATCTCCTTGCAGTATGAAGGTGACCGGTCGTGGGGTCATAATTTGCCGCACTGTTTTATTCTCAAGGTCCAGTATATTTGAAATGACCTGTTCTTGATGAGGTTCGATTTCGCCGGTTTTTCTGCTTAGTGCTGCCACGGCTTGGATTTCTTCAATACTGACAGTTGAATTTTGATCTCTGCCCGGTACAAAACGGGTAACAGCCTTACAAAGCCAGATTATGGGGGTCATCAAACGCACAAGAATTATAAGTGGCAAGGCCACCATAGCTGAAATATTCTTACTGTAAATTACCCCAACGGTTTTAGGCAGGATCTCTGAAAAGAGGAGAATCGAGAGCGTAAATATAAGAGAAAAGAGAGGTAAAGAGGTTTCTCCGAAAATTGCAACAGCACTTGCTCCGGCCACTGCAGCACCAATTGTATTGGCAACAGTATTGAGGGTGAGAATGGTAATAATTGGTTGCTCAATGTCTTGTCTTAATTTTTTCAGTAACCGACCTGCTAGACTTCCGGAGCGAGCTTGTACCTCTATATAGCTCGCTGGAGTAGCATATAATGCTGCCTCAACCACACTACATAATGCAGAAACTACTATAGCCAGGGCTACTGAAAGTACTAAAGTGCTAAGCACGATAAACTCCTTTTTAATTCGGGATTTATGATATAATTATCTCTATTCAGCGTGGGTTGAATTATCTGGTGAAGCAAGTATATTTTTTGTAGTTTACAAGTTTGCATCACTAGACTGCAAATATATCGGCAAACACTACATAATTTTCATTTAAATTTGAATAGGGTTTGCGACTATCATTTATATACAGACCGGTCAAGGGTCATGACAGAAAAGAATCACACACCTGGAAAACCAAGAAGAACAAACACAATCTTTGTAGTTGACCATGATCAGGACAACCTCTCCCGGTTTAGAGAATTATTTAATCAATATAAAAATCTAGTCTACTATTCAACCTCTCCAGATGAAATAGCCTCTGTTATGGAAGGGGTCTCACCCGACTTGGTGATCGGCAGCCTTGGCATGCGTGGGCATACTGCTGAAGATTTTTTTCGTTACATCAAAAATAAATCCCCCCATGCCATACGAGTAATCTACTCACATGAGACTGAGAAAAATGAGCTCATGCGGCTCCTTGCCGTTGGTACTGTGCATCGTTTTTTTTGTCTTCCATGGCAAAAAAACAAGATTGATCAGCTACTGGCCCAGGATCTTGGCACTCGGGCGAAACTTCGTACGAGAAAAGTCTGTGATTTTCTCGAAAGGGAAGACCGAATCCCCATTCTTCCTCAGGTGGTCACAGAGATCGACAGGATACTTCAAAATGAAGATTATACTATTGACGACTTGATTGCAGTAATTGAGAAGGATCCCGTCATAACCTCAAAACTTCTTCAGATTGTCAACTCAGCTGCTTTTCCTAAAAAATCGACCATTTCAGCCCTTTTCCATGCAATTACATATCTTGGCATAAAGCAAGTACGTGAGCTTGTTTTGTTTATTTGTGCACGGGAAGTTTTTCCACCATCCAAGCAATGTCGCGAGGCTGCAAGTATCGTTGCGGATATGAGCTTCAAGTGTAGTAAATTGGCATCCAGGATTGCAGAAATCATTTGTCCGGGATTGGAAAAAGAGACTGCCACTGCGGCTTTGTTACATGACATTGGCAAAATGGTTTTTTACTCTCCATCATTTTGTGAAAATTACATATTGCGTATGAGCAATAAGAATGGAGATTATGATCCAGTCAGCCTCATAGCAGAGGAAGATGAGGAACCATTTGGGATCAACCACACCGAGGTTGGCAGTTGTTTGCTCCTTTGGTGGAATATGCCGATTGCACTCATTGAAACCGCTGCAAATCATCGTTTACCTTTAGAAGAGCTTACTGGAATTACAAAATGCGTTGCCATTGCTTATAAATTACTTCTGCAAGCCGGCGATCAAGATTTGTATATACCCGATCTTGAAAACCTTGATGATGAATATCCAATAGAACAGTGGCAACAAGCAGCAAAAGAAATCTTAACGAATTAATTGCATGGTGGTTTAAATAGAAAAATTCCAATCGGCCTTTTTATTTTCACTGTCAATTTGATTGTCTTCGAAAATTTCGTCTAAAATTATTTTTTTGCAAAGGAAAACAATATGAAAATATCTATATCAACAAAGGATCCATCAGAAAGCACCTGCGGTATGCTTGTCTGCTTTGTGCGCCAACCTAAAAAAGGAAAACTTGTAGCACCGATAAAAGCTTTTAAACCGTTGATTGCCGCAATAGAACAATCTGGTGATTTCAAAGGGGCAGAAGGGCAAACCATATTAGCCTACCCTGAAACCCAGAAAAAAATGAAAGGAATTACTGCTCAAAGAATACTGCTCATAGGACTTGGTAAAAAAGAGCTGGATAGAGAGTCTTTTAGAAAAGCTGGCGGAACGATTTCCCAAAAAACCATTAAAACTAAAGCAGATAAAATATCTGTTGTTTTACCGGAAGACAAAGAAGTCGGGGCAGCTGAAATTACTGAAGCACTTGTTGAAGGAATTATCCTCGGCGCTTATCGTTTTGAAAAGTATAAAACCAAAAGCGACAATGATGAAGAGGAAAACACCGGCGATATTAAAGAGGTTGTAATTTTTCCCAAGAATGCAGCTCAAGCGCGGAAAGGATTGAAGCGCGGCAAAATTGCAGCAGAAGCCGTTTGTATAGCAAGAGACATGGCCAATGAACCAGGTAATAACTGGACACCTTCTCACTTTGTGTCATTTGGTCGAGATCTTGCAAAAAAAAGTAATTTAAAATGTACCGTTTTAGGCAAGAAGGAACTGAAGCGTCATGGAATGAACGGCATTCTTGGTGTTAATCAAGGATCAGCTGAACCGCCGGCATTAGTTATTCTAGAACATCGTTGCGGAAAGAAAAATGCTCCGATTTTGTTGTTGGTTGGGAAGGGGTTGACCTTTGACTCTGGGGGGATTTCTCTTAAACCCAGTGGTGGCATGCAAGATATGAAATATGATATGTGCGGTGGTGCAGCCGTAATGTCTGCCATGCATGCTATTTCAAAGGAAAATCCAGCTAAGGTAAATGTAATCGGTATTGTGCCAACAACAGAAAATATGCCTGGTCCTGCTGCTATAAAACCCGGTGATATAATTAATCAACATGGTGGAAAAACCGTTGAGGTAATAAATACAGATGCCGAAGGACGCCTTATATTGGCGGATGCTTTGTCCTTTGGAGTCAAAAAATTCAAGCCTACTGCTATTGTGGACTTGGCGACTCTCACCGGTGCTGTGATCATTGGACTTGGTCATCATTACACAGGTCTGTTATCAAATAATGATGAGTTGGCTGCCGAAATACTCTCTGCAGGAAAGTCTTGTGGAGAGCCAGCATGGCAACTACCTATGGGACCAGAGTATTCCAAACAGCTGAAGTCTGATGTTGCTGATTTGAAAAATGTCGACAAGCGAGACTCTGGTACAATCCTGGGGGCAGCATTTTTAGAAAATTTTGTGGGGGACACTCCGTGGGTTCATCTGGATATTGCTGGTACTGCATGGAATTTCACAAAAAAAACGTATTGTTCTAAAGGGCCTTCAGGCGTGGGAGTTCGCACGCTTCTTCAATGGATTCGATCACATTAGCCTGACATAATTTTCGATATTTTATTTGCTTTTTCATGCGAAGTGAATAATAGTTATTAATTAGTTAAACTCTTAAGGAGGACCATGCATGAAAAAATGTATAATATGTTGTTTGATGATTTTATTTGTTGGGCTTATAGTTTCTAGTGCTGCCGCTGGGCCAACAAGTCGCTTTGATGAAAAAACTCAAACTTGTAGAAAATTTGATGTCTATGATCCATTTATAATAGAAGGATATAATCTGTTTGTAGATAAATGTAAGGTTTGCCATAATCGTGACAATGCTGAAGGAATTCCTTTTCTTTATTCTGAATCTAAAATGCCTGAAGCCTGGAGCAGAGTGTTTAATGAACGATATCCTGAATGCGCTCGTGATGGGTCATGGGATGGCGTTGACCAGCAGGAATTGATGAAGATTAATGATTATCTGTACCGTTTTGGGGCAGGGACATTTGATCCCAATGATGCAGATGATGCTTTTTGCTGATAAAAAGTATTAACCCCGGTCTGGGGTGCTTGAAAATAAAAAAACCCGTTGTCGGCGTTTCGACAACGGGTTTTTTTTGTTATATCCGATTAGGCTTTTTTTAACTCCGCTATTTCGTTCTCCAACTCTTTAATGCGCTGGTCACATGTTTTCATTCTCTTGGTCAAGGTTTGCAGGATAAGTTTAAACCATCCAGGAATGTTCTCTATCTCTTTGCTTACATCATCATAATTCAGAATATAAACCAGGACCTCGGTTTTGGCAGTCACTGTTGCTGTTCGCGTAGAACCATCGAGAAAAGATATTTCACCAATAATTTCCGGCGGATGCATCTCGCTTACAACAACTTCACCTGTATCACTTTTAATGGAGGCTTCAAGAATTCCTTCTGAAAGGACAAAGATATCCCGGTTTTCATCTCCTTCCCGGATTAAAACTTCTCCTGGCTGAAAAGTTTTACTTTGCTCAAAAAAACTGAAGATATTAGTCATGACAGATCCTCCATGTTACTGTTTATTAACAGAGCATACACTTTGCCGAAGACAATTTGTCATATAGGTGCTGATTATCTACCTGATTTTTATGCCTGGATTTCTGTCTACTTCATCCAGAAGTATGGTTGGATCAGGACAGTTATGTACAAGCAGATTTTTTAAATGTTCGTAATGATCTAACTCAATTGCGTAAAATTGGAAGCCAATACCCTTTTGAAATTTATGAACTATCTGGCCATGAATTTTAATTTCCATCCTCTGTTGGCCTCCTTCAAGAAGAAGAAGTATGTCGTATTCATTGCCGACAATAAGTGGATTGCAACTATCGATTTCAATGAAGACACCACCGAAACTGATATTTTTCGTTTTCCCCAGACATTTACCTCCCTCTGGTAAGAGAACTTCCGCTTCCAATATAATGGGAATTCGTGTGTGCTTTCTATTTTCAATCATGCATAATCCTTAGTAAAAGGCCGGGAATTGATCCTCTTTGCGCCATGCTGTCAGTAGTTTGTTAATTATATCTGTTAACTGCTGAAATTAGCAAGAAGCATTGCAGGTTTAATTTTTTGTTCTGCTTTAATTGACAGTTTCAAGGTCGAAGGCAGCAGAAAAAAGTTTCTGTGTATAAGGGTGTTGTGGATTGTTGAATATTTTTTCAGAGGGACCTGATTCTACAATTCTTCCCTCATGCATCACAGCAACTTCGTTTGCCAGGGCACGAACAACTCGCAGGTCATGGGAAATAAAGAGGTAGGTCATTTGGTGTTTTTCTTGAAGGCGCTTCAGAAGGTCAATGATCTGGGCCTGGATGGTCATATCAAGTGCACTTGTCGGTTCATCAAGAATGATGAATTTGGGATTGAGCACCATTGCCCTGGCAATGGCGATTCGTTGTCGTTGTCCACCTGAGAACTCATGGGGATAGCGATTCGCCATTTCCGGCTCCAGGCCAACTTCAATGAGTCCATTTTCAACCAAACGCAGGCGATCCTCTTTGTTTTTGCCAAGATTATGAACTTGAAGGCCTTCACCAATGATTTGTCCAACCGTAAGGCGAGGAGAGAGAGAACTGAAAGGATCTTGAAAGACTACCTGTATTTCTCGTCTTAAGGGCCTCATTTTAGTTTCAGAGAGGTTGAGGAGATCAATATCACCATATTTAATGGTTCCCCGACATGAGGTCAAACGTAAGATACACATACCAAGGGTAGACTTGCCTGAACCGGATTCACCAACCAAACCAAATGTAGAACCCAGTGGGATTGAAATATCTACTTGATCTACCGCTTTAACCACCGCCCGTTTACGCCTGAAAAATCCAGATTTTTGACTGAATTCACACTGCAGGTTTTTGACGGAAATAAGGGCCGGCTGCTGCTCGACGCTATCTCCTGCTCTACCAGCTGGTACACTGTTTAAGAGGTGAATGGTATATGGATCCTGCGGTTGGCTAAAAATTGTTTCCGTGGGACCTCTTTCAACCAAACGACCATTATGCATGATCAGAACCTGGTCAGCAATCTTCCGAACCATGGCAAGGTCATGGGTGATGAGTAGAACCGCCATATCGAATTCTTTTTGCAGGTCTTTGATCATTGCTAGAATTTGTGCCTGGATTGTAACATCCAGGGCTGTGGTGGGCTCATCAGCAATCAAAAGAGCAGGCCGGCAAGCCAAAGCCATGGCAATCATGGCGCGTTGCCGCTGGCCACCGGAAAGCTGGTGGGGAAAACTGGCAAAGCGTTGATCTGGATCAGGGATTCCGGTCTTATCCAATAACTCAATAGCCCTCTCTTTTGCTTCATTTTTGGAAAGATTTTGATGCAACATCAAGGGCTCGACAATTTGATCCCCAATGGAATAGACGGGATTGAGAGATGTCATGGGCTCTTGAAAGATCATAGCTATACGGTTGCCCCGAACTTTTCTGATCCCTGAGTCGTTCAATGAAAGGAGGTTTTGCCCTTCAAATCTGATAGAGCCCGTGGTTTCAATATGGGCAACTGTTTCCAAAAGTCGCAGAATAGACAAAGCGGTGACAGATTTACCGGAACCGGACTCACCAACAAGAGCCACGGTCTCATGGGGCTCAATAGTAAAAGAGACCTTGTCAAGAACCTGGCTGGATTCACCATCTTTCAGGAAGGAAAGGCAGAGGTTCTGTATTTCGAGTAAAGAGTTATTTTCCATTAAATGTCTATGTAAACTCGGTTCAAGGGTTCAAGGGTTCAAGGGTTTCTATATTTGGATTTTTTAACTCTAAACGCTGAACCCGGAACTTTTAAACCATTTTTTTCTATACCTTCCTTGGATCAAAGGTCTCCCGTAATGCTTCCCCGATGAAGATCAATAGAATTAAGGTGCCTACCAGGACGGAAAAAGTGCTGATAGAAAGCCACCAGGCATTGATATTGGCTTTTCCCTGGGCGAGAAGTTCGCCTAAGCTGGGTGTTGTTGGTGGTACGCCAAGACCAAGAAAATCGAGACTGGTGAGGGCCAGAATAGCACCGGACATCTGAAACGGAAGGAAGGTGATTACTGGAGTCATGCCGTTTGGCAGAAGGTGACGCCACATGATAGTAGTATTGCCCACTCCAAGTGCTTTTGCAGCTTTAACATATTCAAGGTTTCGACCCTTTAAAAACTCAGCCCGTACATAGTCGGACAGTCCCATCCAACTGAACAAGGAAAGAAGAATGAGGAGGAGGATGGCACTGGGTTTGAACATGGATGAAAATATGATGAGAAGGTAAAGATATGGCATGGAATTCCATATTTCAATGAAACGTTGCATAAAGAGATCGGTCTTTCCACCAAAATATCCTTGTACTGCGCCTGCCAGAATACCGATGACCGTACCTGTAAAAGTCAGTGCAAAACCAAAAAGAACCGATAGTCTGAAACCGTAGATCAAGCGTGCCAATACATCACGGCCGCGGTCGTCGGTACCTAGGTAATTTACCTTGGTTGGAGCAGAAGGAACCGGTTGACCAAGTTGCAGATTGATGGAGTCAAAACTATGGGGATTTATGGGAAACAAAGCCCAATTGTCATTTTGGGTGATTTTCTTAATGACAAAGGGGTCCTGATAATCGGCCTCGGTTTCAAAGTCACCCCCAAAGGTTGTCTCGGGGTAAGCTTGGAATATTGGGAAATAGAGTGAACCATCATACTGAACAAGAAAAGGTTTATCATTACTGATTACCTCTGCAAACAGGCTGACTACAAAAATCAAAGTAAAGAAAACCAGGCTATAGAAACCACGGCGGTTATTCTTGAATCTTTGCCAACGTCGATGCCAAAGGCTTTTAGTTGATGAAATTTCAGTCATTTCAGCTCATCTTTACGGATTCGAATGTAATACGTGGATCCACCACCACATAACATAGATCGGAAAGCAACCGGGAGATCAGTCCAATGATGGTGAAAAAGAACAGAGTGCCTAAGACCACGGGATAGTCTCGGTTTAAAATGGATTCATAGCCCAGGAGTCCCATGCCGTCGAGACTAAATATTGTCTCTATGAGCAGGCTACCAGTAAAAAAAGCCGTTATAAATGTCCCAGGAAATCCAGTGATAATAGGGATAATGGCATTACGGAAGATATGCCGATAGAGAATACGGTTGTCAGATAAACCCTTGGCCCTGGCGGTAATGACATATTGTTTTCTGATTTCTTCAAGGAAACTGTTTTTGGTGAGCAGGGTCATTATCGCAAGACTGCCAACAGCCATGGAGGTTATGGGCAGGACCATATGCCAGAGATAGTCAAGGATTTGATATATTAAGGGCAATTCCAGCCAGTTGTCCGAGACAAGGCCGCGTAAGGGAAAGATGTCCCAAAATGATCCACCTCCGAATAACACAATAAGCAGAAGGCCCAGAACAAAGCCGGGAATGGCATAGCCCACAAGAATAACGCTACTTGAGATTACATCGAAACGGCTACCATCATTAACCGCCTTTTTTATGCCAAGGGGAATGCAGGTGCAGTAAATGATAACAAAAGACCACAAACCCAGGGACATGGAGACCGGCAATTTTGAAACTACTAGATCAACTACGGATTTTTGGTGATAATAGGAATCGCCGAAGTCAAAGAGCAGATAGTTTTTCATCATTGTGAAAAATCGTACATGGGCTGGTTTATCAAAGCCATATAGATCCTTTAATTTTGCCAGTCGTTCTTCATCCAGCCCTTTGGCACCTTGGTACAGATCGCTGGTCTGGCTAACCTGTACCTCTCCACCGGCACCACGGCCTTGTAGTTCAGCAATGAGTTGTTCCACCGGACCTCCGGGCACAAACTGTGTGACAATGAATGTCACCAGCATGATACCGAACAGGGTAGGGAACATCAGGAGTATGCGGCGCAGGATATAGAGGGCCATGATGCTTGAAAGGGTTCCGTTAAAAATTAAAATTTATTTACAGACTTGATTTTGCATTCTTCACTTTTCACTGTTTTCAATCCACCATGTCATCAAAGCCTGCATGGGGGAGTAGTACAAGGGTAAGGTCTTTGGTTTTTTTAAGGTGCTTTTAAAGGTCAAGCGGTGCTTGTTCAGATACCAGTTTGGCACCACATAATAATCGTGCCAGAGCACTCGGTCCAGGGACTTTGCGGCTGCAGTGAGTTCTTCCTGGGTTTCAGCATAGATTATTTTATCAACCAGTTCATCCACCACAGGATTTTTAAGGCCAATGAGGTTTTGGGATCCTTCCTGATCGGCAGATGAAGAATGCCAGTAATTGCGTTGCTCATTACCTGGTGATTGGGATTGTCCAAATACTTTGACGGTCATATCAAACTCAAATTTTTCATGACGGCGAACATAAAGGGCTGGATCCACTCGACGGTAATCTGCATTAATCCCTAGTATTTTGAGATTTTTTACATAGGGGGCAATGACCCGTTCAAATGAAGGAGTATATAAAAGGATTTCAAACTTGAAGTGTTCTCCTTTATTATTTTGCAGTACACCGTTTTTCACTTTCCAACCTGCCTGGGTGAGAAGTTTCTTGGCATTTCGTAAGTGTTGGCGCATGGAATTTGGGCTTTTATTAGCATAGGGAGTCAATGGAGTTGTGAATACTTCAGGTGGCAATTGTTCGCGGAATTTTTCAAGGTATTGCAATTCCAGACCTTGTGGAAGACCACTGGCAGCTAAATAAGAGTTGCTGAAATAGGAATTACATCTGGTGTATTGGTTGAAAAAGAGTGCCTCATTGGCCCATTCAAAATTAAAGGCCATGGTCAGGGCCTTGCGAACGCGGCGGTCCTGAAATAAAGGCTTTCTGATATTAAAGACAAAGGCCTGCATGCCGGCATTGTTTTGATGGGGCAAGGCCTCTTTTTGAAGAAGACCTTGCTCAAATTTAGGGCCATTCATGTCACGAGCCCATTGTTTGGCAATATTAATTGACATGAAGTCAAACTCACCGGCTTTAAATGCCTCAAGGGCAATGATCTGGTCTTTATAATATTTAAAGGTAATGGTGTCGAAATTATACCTGCCGGCCTGGACTGGCAGATCCTTTCCCCAATAGTTCGGATTCTTTTTATATGTAATGGATTTCCCCGAATTTACTTTGTCTACTACATAGGGACCTGAGCCAATGGGAGTTTCCATAGAAGCAGTGTCAAAGGGAAATTGGGTATAGAATTTTTTTGAAAAAACCGGCATTGCACCAGCGATCATATGAAGTTCACGGTTTTTTTGTCCGAAATGGAAGCGAATTGTTTGGGCATTTAGAATCTCAGCTTTACTGATGTCATGATAATAGGCCTGGTAAAAAGGATGGGCTTTGTCACTCTTTAAAGTTTCCAAGGAAAAGGCCACATCTTCAGGTGTCACAGGGCTGTTATCTGAGAATTTTGCATTTGGATTCAGGGTGAATGTTACAGACATCCGATCGTCAGCCACAACAATATCCTCTGCAAGAAGACCATAGGCAGCAAAGGGTTCGTCAAGACTGGGTGTGGTAAGGGATTCGAACAGTAGTTCACTTAGGCCTGCGGCTTCGATACCTTTTAAGGTATAAGGGTTCATTTTATCAAAGGAGCCTAGTCCATATAAATTGATATCTCCCCCTTTTTCAGCCTGGGCAGAGGTATAATCGAAATGCTTGAATCCTTCCCTATACTTGAGTTTTCCATCAATGCTGATGCCATGGGCCGCGAAGACCTGGCAGTGTATGGCTAGAGCGAAAACGACCGTGATAAAACTTACTAATATTCGCATTATTATTTCCTTCAAGTGAAGGTTGAGTTGAGCGACACTGTGCCGCAAATTTCTATGCCTCTCGATATATGCAGTCAATATTTCATAAACGTTTTCTGGAAAGAATGCGATCCATAGAAAAATATTTATCCACCAAGGTCAAATAAAAACAATTAAAAATAATAAGTAACTATCTAATATGTCATAGAAAACATGACAGCCTTTTCAATTCGGGGGAAATATGTTATAGTTCGTGCTTGTCCCTTACAATCTCCGGGCTATTTTTTATTTGTCCGGTCAGGTTGTCTAAATCTTTGGCTGAGGTTTTTTACATGGCAACTAACAAACAAACAAACAAATTTAAATGTGGTGATTTGGCAGTTTATCCGGCCCATGGTGTCGGAAAAATTGAGTCCATCGAGGAAAGGAAAATTGGTGATAATGCGCAATCTTTCTATGTAATGCGCATTCTGGACTCAAATATGGTTATTATGATTCCTACCAACAATAGCGATTCCGTTGGCCTTCGCACTATTATTCCATCCGATGATGTAGACAAAGTGTATGATATCCTGCGGGATAAAAAAGTCGTAATGACGTCCCAACCTTGGAATCAGCGCTATCGTAGATATATGGAGAAAATCAAAACTGGATCTGTATATGAAATTGCTTCTGTAATGCGTGATTTATACGTATTAAGTGAAGATAAAGATCTTTCATTTGGTGAAAGGAAAATGCTTGATACCGCCAAAGGGCTCCTTGTAAAAGAATTGGCAATTGCTGATCAATCCAAGGAAACAAAAGTCGAAAAATCCCTTGAGGCAATTTTTGTATAAAAGTTAAAACCATCGATAGTTTTTTGGGATTTAATTTTCCCTGTAGAATATGTATTTGGTTCTTTAAATTGTATGACACTAATAAAGCCGGTTGGTAATTCAACCGGCTTTCTCATGGAAACAGCCCGTGCAAGTGAAAGATAGCCACACTGTCTCTTCTGATTGCCCTTCTTCTGAAACAGAATCCTATTTTTTTACAGTGGGAAATAATGATGTCGGCCAACGGTTAGATCAGTTTCTCGTTAGGCAAGAACCATTTCTGAAAAGTTCGCGTTCATATGTACAAAATCTGATTAAAAAAGGTCACGCTCTTCTGAATGGTGCATCAAGTAAGACCGGGCATCGTCTTCATTCCGGGGATACAATTCAAGTCGATATTCCTCCTCCCGTTTCAACGGATATAGTTCCAGAAGATATTGAATTTACTCTTCTCTATGAAGATAATTCTCTTGCCGTGCTGTCAAAACCGCCCGGTATTGTCGTACATCCTGCAGCGGGTCATTCCGGTGGTACTTTGGTACATGGTTTGTTAATGCACCTTGATAATCTTTCCGGAATTAATGGTGAAGAAAGACCTGGAATTGTACATCGATTGGACAAAGATACATCCGGAGTGATGGTTGTGGCCAAAAATGATTATGCCCATGGATTTTTAGTGGAGCAATTTAGCCAGAGGAAGGTTGAAAAAGTATACTATGCCATTCTCGATGGGATACCTGGAACCAATAAGGGAAGGATTGAACTGCCCATTGGCAGGCACCCGGTGAATCGAAAAAAAATGGCCATCCGACCGGACTCTGGCCGATCGGCTATTACGAGCTGGAAGGTGCTTGAAAACTTGGCTTGTAATTTTTGCCTCGCTGCCATTAGGCTTGAGACAGGAAGGACGCATCAGATTAGAGTGCATATGGCTTCAGAGGGGTGTCCCGTTGCTGGCGATTCTATATATGGTAGAAAGAATTCGCTGTATGCCGAACTTGGTATTTCTCGTCAACTCTTGCATTCATATCAACTGGCATTTAACCACCCTGATGATGGGAAGCAGATGTCGTTTCAGGCTCCTCTTTATCCGGATATGGAAGAAGTGTTGACCATCTTAAGAGAAGAAATTCCCCGTGCAGAAGAATAGAGTTGATTGGTATTCGTGAATGAGTATTACAACCATGCTAAATAGGCAATCAGATCAACAAGGCTTTGTCCACCCAGGTCTTTTGGTAGTTGGAGTGACCGGTGGCATGGCTGCAGGAAAAAGTTCAGCCATGGTCTTGCTACAGAGAGCCTTAGACTGTGAGAGTATTGATTCCGATCAGGTTTGCCGAGAACTTGTTGAACCGAAAAAAGATGGTTGGAAATTGATTCAGCAGGAATTCGGAGACCTTTTTTTTCACGAGAATAATGAGCTTGATCGAGTGAAGTTGAGGAATGAGGTGTTTGATAATGATGAGGTTCGCAATCGACTTAACAGCATTCTACACCCAGTAGTAAAAGATGAAATATCGTCACGAATAGAAAAAATTGCAGATCAGAAAGAATGTATTGTCCTGGTGGAAGTCCCATTATTGTATGAAGCCGGCTGGGGTAGTTTTTTTGATATAGTTGTAGTGGTGGCAGCTGACGACACTCAAAGACTTGATAGACTCATGAAAAGGGATAAGGTTGCCCTGGATGCAGCCCAACAAGCCCTTGCAAGCCAATGGCCACAGGAAGACAAGATGGGCATGGCTGATTATGTGGTAGACAATAGTGGCGATCAGCAGTCCATGGGAAATGAAATACATATACTTGCTTCTCTGATACGCGCCGAATATGACAAGAAAAAAACTTGACAATGAACTCTTAACCAAATACTATCCGTCTCATCATACTCGTAGAGAAGTGTGATCTTGCGTAGTAAAGGAATCTTCTTTTATCCAATTTTTCCGGGAAACCTAAATAGAGACGAAACAGCAACGACTTTGTCGGTGCACATGTATTTCCGGTCCAAATAAATCCTCCTTGGCTAGCGCCCATTCTTTTACAATTTCAACATATTTATCGGAAAACGAATAACAATTACGCTGAACAAGATAGGTTGCATTACCATCATTTGGTTATCTGGTATACATACATCAAATAGACATCATTGATTTTAATATTCATAAATTTTTACATCAAATTTACTTATAGGCCTTAAAAAACACCTCAACATTATTTACTGATGGAAACATCGGGCAGATCCCTCAACCGGCACTGGTAGCTGGCAAGGAGCGTAACATCCATGAACTTGGCTGATCTTAAACTCAAAAAGATTAATGAACTCACTAAACTTGCAGATGATTACGGAATTGATGGCATAAGTGGTCTTCGCAAACAAGAACTCATCTTTGCTATCCTTCAAGCCCAGGCGAGCCGGACAGACAAAAACGGCCAGGTCATGGCAAGTGGTGTTCTTGAGGTTTTGCCTGACGGTTTTGGTTTTTTAAGAGCCCCTGACTATAACTATCTGCCTGGACCGGACGATATTTATGTGTCTCCTTCTCAGATTCGTAGGCTTAACCTGCGCACCGGTGATACCGTAGAAGGCCAGGTTCGATCACCTAAAGAGGGTGAAAGATACTTTGCTCTTTTAAAAGTAAATTCGATCAATTTCGAAGCTCCTGAAAAGGCTAAAAAGAAGACATTATTTACCAACTTAACACCTCTCCACCCTGATGAAAGATTACAGCTTGAAAATGAGTCTGATAATTTTTCAATGCGGGTAATGAATCTTACTGCTCCCATAGGTAAAGGACAGCGTGGTCTCATTGTTGCGCCACCACGAACTGGTAAAACGGTTCTGGTTAAAGATATTGCCAACTCTATTCTTAAGAACCATAAAGAAGTTACCCTGATTGTCCTGCTTATTGATGAACGGCCGGAAGAAGTAACTGATATGGCCAGAAGTGTTGATGCCGAGGTTATCAGTTCAACTTTTGATGAACCGCCACAGCGTCATATTCAAGTAGCCGAGATGGTCATCGAGAAGGCCAAAAGGCTGGTTGAGCATAGAAAGGATGTTGTTATTCTTCTGGACAGTATTACTCGTTTGGCCAGAGCCTATAATACGGTTATCCCGCCCAGTGGAAAGATTTTGTCCGGCGGTGTTGACTCCAATGCACTGCACAGACCAAAACGTTTTTTTGGTGCTGCTCGAAATATCGAAGAAGGCGGAAGTCTGACTATCATTGCTTCGGCTCTCATTGAAACCGGTAGTAGAATGGACGAGGTTATCTTTGAAGAGTTCAAGGGAACAGGAAATATGGAAGTTTGCCTTGATCGTAAGCTTGCTGATCGCAGGATGTTTCCTGCAATAGATATCAATCGTTCTGGAACACGTAAAGAAGAACTCATCATGACTGATGAGGAGATTAACCGTATGTGGATTTTACGTAAACTCTTGTCTTCTATGAATCCCATTGATGCGATGGAATTTTTACTAGGTAAAATGAAAGGCACAAAATCGAACCAAGATTTTTTCGATATGATGAATGGTTAAACCATTATTTTATACACCTATTCTGTTGCCTCTTGCAAAAAATGTTTAGCGTAGTATATTTATCTGTTACCGCCTTCCAGATTGGCGAAGAGTATAATTAAAATTTAGGCCTCAAATAGAGGCAATATTATCGTTGAGGAAAGTACCATGCGAAAAGACATTCATCCTGAATACAATAAAATTAACGCTAAATGTTCATGCGGCAATGAAGTTGAGTTGGGATCTGTGGACAAAGAAATGAACGTTGAGATTTGCTCAGCCTGCCATCCATTTTTTACAGGAAAACAGAAACTTATCGACACTGCTGGCCGCGTTGAAAAATTTATGAAAAAATATGCCAAGCATATGGATAAGAAGTAATCGATATTTGTTTAACAGGGTTCATACCCTTTTTAGTTTATCCTTGACGATGTGATGCATTGCTTTTCAGTAGCACGAACTTTTCTCCTTTGGGTCGTGAGTCAAAGGAGAAATGAAACACTGTAAGGGCCTTATCGTGCAGAATTATTTATAGTGTTTTGCATTAAACCTCCTTCAAGCGACCTGAATTTGTTGGCGTCTTGGCAGGAGGTTTTTTTTTAACCTTTCAGCTACACCTCATTTACGTCCAAACCAGCAGCCCGGCATACAAAAGTCTAGCCGATTTGCTTGTTTGAACATATATATAGCGTCTATAGGAAGTGTTCTTGGGGTGCGGATCTGAAAGATTAGTATATTTGCTGTATCTCATCTACCTCATCAGAAATGATGTAAGTTTTTAAAATTCAAACAACAGATGTATCTATGACTGACTTATTTTCTCAATTCGAAAATCTGGACGAAAAGCGAAGTGAATTGGAAGCCAAGCTTGCAGATCCCGAACTTATGGGGAACCAGGCTGAATACCGTAAAGTAGCCGTTGAGCATGCCCAGGTTACAAAGTTGCATGAGTGTTATCAGAAATTTCGTGAAAATGAGAAGGAATTATTGGATAACCAGGAACTCCTCAAACAAGAAAGTGATGAGGAAATGGTTGAGCTCATCAAAGCTGAAATCGAAGAGCTGCAAAATAACCACGAGGTGAATGAGAAGGAACTTTGGGTTCTGTTACTACCTAAAGACCCCAACGATGACAAAAATATCCTTCTAGAAATACGGGCAGGGACCGGTGGTGACGAAGCTGCCCTTTTTGCCGGTGATCTTTTTAAAATGTATAGCCGGTTTGCCGAAGGCCAAAGGTGGAAAGTAGAAGTTATGAGCAGTAATCCCACTGGCATCGGTGGATTTAAAGAGATTATTGCTTTGATATCAGGTGGAAAAGTATTTAGTCGATTGAAATATGAATCAGGCGTACATCGTGTGCAAAGGGTGCCGGAAACCGAAACTCAGGGAAGAGTGCACACTTCAGCTGTAACGGTGGCGGTTTTGCCAGAAGTGGAAGAGGTTGAATTGAACATTGCAGCCCATGAGTTGCGTTTTGATGTATTTCGCTCTTCTGGTCCCGGTGGACAAAGTGTTAATACCACGGACTCTGCCATTCGAGTGACCCATCTGCCAACCGGGCTCGTGGTGACATGCCAGGATGAAAAATCACAGCATAAAAATAAAGCCAAAGCTTTAAAAGTTCTCCACGCCCGCCTTTATGATCAAATGGCTCAAGAGAGACATGATGCGATTGCTGAAGATCGGAAAAGTCAGGTTGGCTCTGGAGATCGCAGCGAACGTATACGGACCTATAATTTCCCACAGGGGCGAATGACTGATCATCGAATTAATCTCACCCTTTATAAATTGGATGAAATCCTCATTGGTAAACTCGATAGCGTGATCAACCCTCTCATTGCGCATTATCAGTCCGAAGCCTTGAAAGATATCCAGTAAAAACTTACTTACCAGGCCGGCTCCATGTTGCTTCATGAATTCCTTGTCCAGGTTCACAACCGCCTGTCAGAAGCCGGTATCCCAGATGCTCAATTAGAAGCTGAGCTCATACTTGAACACGTTTGCAATAAAAACAGAGCCCAATTATTCCTTGAAAGAGACTATTCTCTTTCAAAGGCAGAATTGGACCAATGTGAAAAGCTCCTCGTGCGTCGATGTACCCGTGAACCGTTGGCATATATTCTTGGAGAACAGGAATTTTGGTCTCTGCCATTTAAAGTCACTCCCGACGTGTTGATTCCCCGGCCGGAAACAGAGTTACTGGTGGAAGCAGCCCTGGAATTTGTCAGTACTCTGGGAGACGAATTCCAAGGACCTGTTCTGGACATAGGCACAGGCAGTGGTATTATTCCCATTGTTTTGGCCAAAGAGTTGCCGCAGGCTTATTTTTATGCCATTGATCGTTCACCGGCGGCCTTGCAGGTTGCGAGAGAAAATGCAGATTGTCATGAGGTGTCGGAGAAAATTCAATTTCTTGCCTCTGATTTGTTTCAAGGCATAGATGCAGGTCTTGTGTTTCCACTGATCGTCTCCAATCCTCCCTATGTTGTTCACGATACAATTCGAGGTTTGGAACCAGAAGTGTGTAAGTATGAGCCACATCTGGCTTTGGATGGTGGTGAGGATGGCCTGGATACCATCCGGCTTTTGGCTGAACAACTGGGTGAGTATCTTGCACCTGGTGGTGGGATTGTTCTTGAAATCGGTTTTGATCAGGAAGAGAAAATATTGCAGATTTTCAATGAGATACCATTCCTTGTTGATGTTCAGGTTCGGCCTGATTATGCTGGTTTGGCACGGATTTGCACCGCAAGAAGAAAACTTGAAAGATTTCAAAACGAATAGACAATACTTCGAGGATATACATGGATAGAATTGTTATAGAAGGCGGTCATGAACTCCATGGTGAGATTGTCATCAGCGGAGCCAAGAATGCTGCCCTGCCACTCATTGCCGCCACTATATTGACCCCTGGCAAACATACCTTGCATAATGTGCCGAACCTGCGGGACACCAGAACCATGGTTGCCCTATTGGAATCAATGGGGGCGAGCTGCCAGTGGGGTGAAAACGGTTTGTTAGAAATTGATACTGAGGAGCTTAGCAGTCATGAAGCATCCTATGATCTCGTAAAAACCATGCGTGCTTCTGTTTTGGTAATGGGGCCCTTATTGGCAAGACTTGGTAGGGCCAGGGTTTCTCTTCCAGGTGGATGCGCAATTGGCGCACGACCCATTGATTTTCATCTCAAGGGATTTGAGAAAATGGGCTGCCATATTGATTTGGAAGAGGGCTATGTTGATGCCACAATAAATGGCGGCTTAACCGGTGGAACGGTCTATTTTGACATTCCATCTGTCACCGGAACAGAAAATATTCTCATGGCTGCTGTTGGAGCCCAGGGCACCACTACAATTAAAAATGCAGCCCGTGAACCGGAGATCGGCAATCTGGTTGATATGCTGGTGGCCATGGGCTGTGACATTGAAGGCAGGGACTCAGATACCTTGGTTGTCCATGGCTGCAAAGAGTTGCAGCCTGCTGAGATCTCCATCATTCCCGACCGGATTGAAGCCGGCACCTTTGTCATGGCCGTTGGAGCTGCCGGGGGCGAAGTAACCATCAGGAAGTGTAATCCTTCCCATCTCCCCTCACTCATGGAGAAATTAAGAACTGTGGGGCTTGATATAGAAACAGGTGAAGACTATATCCATGTGGCGCGAAAGGGCCCATTAATAGCGTCCGACATAACCACCATGCCCTTTCCTGGTTTCCCCACGGATCTGCAGGCCCAGTTTATGGCCCTCATGGGGCTGTCCGAAGGGACAAGTATCATCCATGAAACCATATTTGAGAACCGTTTCATGCATGTGGCGGAATTGAAGCGTCTGGGAGCTGATATTAAAATCGACGGTCATTCCGCTGTGGTCAAAGGTGGCACACAGTATAAAGGAGCCAGGGTAATGGCCACTGACCTTCGGGCCAGTGCATCTCTGGTGGTCGCTGCCCTGGCAGCTGAAGGCACGACGCTGATTTCCCGCATCTATCATCTTGAACGGGGCTACGCCGATCTGGTGGAGAAATTGGCCAAAGTAGGTGCGGTTATAAGGAAAGAAAAGGATGTATGATTTTAGGCTGAAGGGGCGTATTTACAAAAGATGCACTCAAAAGTTCATCAAATAGCGTTTTATCGATTGTTGCGTGTAAAGCAAGCCGTGATGGCAAC
>CAYUCH010000029.1:0-35776 GCA_964443295.1 uncultured Desulfobulbia bacterium
AATATTATCAGGTGGTTCTTGTGAAAAAAAATAGCATAAACTAGCGCCATTCAGGCCAGACCAACATTTATTGGACACCGTATACATAAAAAAAAGGTGCATAGGATCGTTGCAGGTGCACCGATCATTGATACTGAATCCGGAAAGGCTGTTGCCCTGGTCGTCTTAACTTTTACGGCCGAAGACTGGGAACATCGTATTGCTGTATACAGGTGGTTTAGCCTGGCGACGGTGGTTCTTTTTTTCCTGGTTGTACTGGGATCAACTTCGAGAGTTTATTATTTCTCTCGGATAAACCGAAAGTTACATGATGAGATTTTAGAGCGCAAGCGTATTGAGAAAGACCTTTTGCAGATGGCAACTGCTGTTGAACACAGCCCCTCCATCATCTTTGTCACTGACAGGAACGGTACCATTGAGTATGTGAATCCCAAATTTGTCGAGATTACAGGTTATTCGGAGCAAGAGGTTATCGGTGGAAATCCACGCATACTCAAATCCGGAGCAAGGCCGAAAGAGGATTACGAAAAGTTATGGCAAACCATTCTTGCTGGGAAAGAATGGCATGGCGAATTCACCAACAAAAGGAAGAGCGGTGAAGAATTTTGGATCTCCGCCTCTATTTCACCGATTTTTAACGAAAATGGGGAGATCATCAATTTTGTTTGTGTGCAGGAAGAGATTACTGAACAAAAGAAGATACAAGAAAAAATTGAAGAAGCGGGAAAGAGGTTTCGCACCCTTTTTGAATCTTCCCAAGATGCCCTCCTGGTCCTTGATGAAGATGAAAAAATTATCCAATTTAATGAAGCTGCCCTTAAAACTTATTCCTGTGCATCGAAAGAGGATCTCCTCAATCACCACCCTATTGAATTTTGTCCTCCAACACAATCCGACGGGAGGGATTCAATAACGGCGATTCAAGAATATAAACAGAGGGTTCTTGAAGAGGAATCACAGTACTTTGAATGGCAAAACAAAGACATGCAGGGCAAGCTGTTTCCTGCGGATGTTACTTTGAGCAGGATTGATATTGGAGAACGGGTACTCATCCTGGCAAGAGTGAAGGACATCACCGAGCGAAAGGCCATGGAGGCTTCTCTCGAGGAATATGGAAAAAATCTTGAGACCATGGTTGAAGAGAGAACCGTCGAGCTTTTTGTGGCAATGGAAAAGGCCGAAGCCGCAGACAAGGCCAAAGGAGATTTTCTGGCAAATGTCAGCCATGAACTGCGCACGCCGCTTAACGCCATTATGGGCAGTAATTATTTCCTGAAACAATCCCCATTAAACGAAGCCCAGCAAGGCTATTTGGATGATTTGGAACAGGCCTCCAAAAACCTGCAGACCATCATTGAAAATGTCCTTGATTTTTCCAGTATTGAAACCGGAGATCTGGCAATCAAAGAGGAAGAGTTTCAGCTCCAGGAAGTACTGAGTAATATCGCCAATATTGTGATTCCCAAGGCTCAGGCAAAAGGGCTTGCCTTTGAGATAAACGATCAAACAAAGCTGGAAACCTCTATTATTAGCGATTCCCAACGCCTGGAACAGGTCCTCCTTCAGTTAGCCGATAATGCCATTAAATTTACGGAAAAAGGAAGCGTTTCAATCGGCGCAGAAATCATTGAAAAAATGGAAAATAACCTGGTGCTTGGATTTTCCGTAAAGGATACCGGAATCGGTCTGAGTGAAGAGCAGATAGAAAAACTGTTTCAAACCTTTACCCAGGGAGATGCTTCTTCTACCAGGAAATTCGGCGGGCTCGGCCTTGGTCTGTCAGTCAGTCAACAACTGGTTGAGCTTCTTGGCGGTCAACTCAAGGTTGAAAGCGAGGAAGGCAAGGGTTCAACATTTTCTTTTACAATCACTGCCGGCATAGGAAAAGAGCAGGCAGAAGAACTGACGGATGAAATCCCCAAAAAAGGAAAAGCTGAAACTGCCATTACAGAGCAAGCATTGGAACTCAGTCCGGAAGAGTTTGAAAAAGGCATGAAGGAACTTGCCCGGTTGCTCAGTTTAGGCGATATGGATTCTGAAACTGCCTTTACCGGATTAAGGCGGAACCTGGAGACGATCATGCCAGATCAAGCCGGCGACCTTCATAACCAGATTCAATCATACAACTTCAAAAAGGCTCTTGAAATTGTATATACTATAGCTGACCAAGTTGAGATAAACCTGGAAAGGAAGGGAGAGGAATAATGGTTCAAAAACAGCGTATTCTCATCGTAGATGACACGCCGGCCAATATTAAAATCCTCAACGACCTTTTAAAAGACGAATACAGGATCAGTGTTTCCACCAATGGCCCTGACGCCCTTGAAATCGCTCATTCCCAGGAACCACCTGACCTCATTCTTCTTGACATCATGATGCCTGAGATGGACGGGTATGAGGTCTGTAAGCGTCTCAAAGCGGATGAAAAGACCAAAAAAATTCCAATACTGTTTGTCACAGCCAAAGGTGAAGTGGAAGATGAAACCAATGGATTGGATCTGGGAGCGGTGGATTACATCAGAAAGCCAATCAGTCCGCCTATTGTAAAGTCAAGGGTGCGCAACCACATGGACCTTCATCTCCACCAGGAACATCTTGAAGATATAGTGGCCCAGCGAACCCAGCAGCTTCGCGAGGGATATATAGATACGGTGCATCGTTTGACCCTGGCCTCCGAGTATAAGGACGAGGAAACCGGCGCACATATCAGAAGGATCGGCTATTACTGCAAAGAATTGGCTGGACGTATGGGGCTTGAGCATGAGTTCTGTGATGCCATTTTTTACGCCTCTCCCATGCATGATATCGGTAAGGTTGCCATCCCCGATGCGGTTTTATTGAAACAGGGTCCATTGGATGATGAAGAGTGGAATACCATGAAAACCCATGCCGCAGTGGGAGCCTTGATTCTCAAGGGATCCGCCTCTCCTTTTCTACAAATGGCTGTGGATATTGCAGGCTGTCATCACGAGCGCTGGGATGGTGGAGGGTATCCAAATGGATTTAAGGGAGAAGGAATCCCTCTTCCAGCCCGTATCATGAATATAACCGACCAGTATGATGCCTTGCGCAGTAAACGCCCCTACAAGCCTGCATTTGATCAGGCAAAGACCTTATCAATCATTACGGAAGGTGATGGCCGCACCATGCCAGATCATTTTGATCCAGACATATTGGCAGCCTTTAAAAAGGCAACGGATGTTTTTGCTGATATCTTTGAGACCCACGGTGATGAGTGAAGGAGTATGATTCATGCCTGAAAAAGTGAGAATACTGGTTGTTGACGATACTCCTTCAAACATAAAAATTCTCGCCAGTATTCTGCAAGATGAATACAGTGTGAGCATTGCCACCAATGGTCAGGATTGCCTGGACCTTGTCTTAAACCAGCAACCTCCCCATTTAATCCTGCTGGACATTATGATGCCCGGGATGGATGGCTATGAAGTCTGCCGACGTCTTAAAGAAGATAAAAAGACCAGGGATATACCCATTATTTTCGTAACAGATATGACGGAAGTAGAAAATGAGACCCGTGGTCTTGAAATGGGAGCCGTTGATTACATCACAAAACCCATCAGTCCTCCAATTGTGCTGGCCAGGGTCAAAAACCACCTGCTTCTGAAAAAACAACATGATGCGCTCAAAGAAAGTATATCCTTAATGGAACATGAGGCGGAGATCCTGCAACAGAAGGCGGAACTTGGTATCCAGGCCGGTGGTCTGGCCCATGACATAAATAATATCCTGGCTGCCTGCCTGATTGTTGAGATGATCCCAGACATGATTCCCGGTGATTCTCCCAGAAAAGGCGAAATAAATGAATTTGTTGATATTGCCGTGGAGAGCGTTCATCTGGGCACTGAAGTATGCCGTGGGTACACCAGCTATCTGCGAGATATCGGTTCGGAGGCGCGGGTTCAACCGGTTTTGCCTCTGCTACAGCCCATTGACATGTATTCCAGAAAATTCAGAGGTGATTTGAAGAAAGATTTTGCCGATAACCTGCCTGATATTCACTGCAAGGGGTACCAGATAAAACGTGTGCTGGTGAATCTGTTTTCCAATGCAAGCCAGGCCATTGATAACCAGAGGGAGCAAGTCATTGAAGTAAAAGTGTGGAGCGCCGATGGAATGGTTCATTTTTCAGTAAAGGACAATGGCCAGGGAATCCCTGATGATGTGCTCCCCAATATCTTTAAAGAGCGGTTCACCACCAAAGAGACCGGAACAGGGCTTGGGCTGTTCATGGTGAAAGAAATTATTGATAACCATCAAGGAATCATTGAAGTTGACACCAAAGCAGGGGAAGGCACGGTGTTTACAATTTCCTTACCCATTGCTGAAAATTGAACTCATAAAGAATACTGAAGGGGAAACAATGAAAGAGCAACCTCGCATTCTCATTGTCGATGATACTCCGGCCAATATCAAGATCTTGAATGATCTGCTACGCGATACCTATCGGGTGAGTGTTGCCACCAATGGTGCCGATGCGCTGGAACTCATCAGCAATGAACCTCCGGACCTGATACTTCTGGATATCATGATGCCGGAGATGGATGGATACGAGGTCTGTCAAAGACTGAAGGACAATGAAAGCACCAGAGATATTCCAGTAATTTTCGTTACTGCCATGGGTGAGGTAGAGGATGAAACCCGCGGTCTGGAGCTTGGCGTGGTGGATTACATCACCAAACCCATTTCTCCACCCATTGTCTTGGCGAGGATTAAAAATCACCTGGATTTGAAAGAGATACGTGACAATCTCGAAGACTTGGTTGCTGAAAGAACCAAGGAACTGGAGGACTCCCAGGAACAGGTAATCCAGCAGGAGAAAATGGCCGCAATCGGTCAATTGGCCGCAGGAGTGGCCCATGAGATCAACAATCCAACCGGCTATATCGGCAGCAATCTTAATACGCTCCATAAATATATCCAGAAAATAGATGACTTCTTCAGTGCACAGACAGAGGCTATCCTGTCATTGGGAGAAGAGAAAACCGCAGAACTTAAGACTCTCAGAAAAAAAATGAAAATTGATTTCATTGTGGATGACATCAAGGACCTTGTTTCAGAATCCCTCGAAGGAATTGACCGGACCAAAGACATTGTCATGGGGCTGAAGAATATTTCCCGCAAAGATCAGGATGTTCAATCTATGGCGGACATCAATGAATGTCTGGAAAGCACCCTGAAAGTCATATGGAATGAATTGAAATACAAAACCACTGTGGAAAAAGAATATGGCGATTTGCCGAAAACGAAATGTTTTCCACAACAATTAAGCCAGGTATTTATGAATCTCCTGGTAAATGCCGGCCATGCCATAGAGGAAAAAGGAACCATTTCCATTAAAACCAGGATGGAAGATGATTCTATTTTTGTCAGTATTTCTGATACTGGATGTGGTATTGCCCCTGAAAATCTTGAAAAGATTTTTGAAGCTTTTTTTACCACCAAGGAAATCGGCCAAGGAACCGGCTTGGGTATGAGTATTGCCTCGGAAATTATACAAAAGCATAATGGTGAAATCGATGTAGAAAGCAAAGTAGGCCAAGGAACAAAATTTACCATTAAAATCCCAGTGGTTGAAGAATAGCCCTGAAATTAGCTTAGCCTCGTTACTTAGAAGGTGGATATTTGTAAAGTTTACGTTGCAGGGTGCGACGATGCAGGCCGAGGCGTTGGGCGGCCATGGAGACATTACCATCGCAATCGGCCAGAACACGCTGGATATGTTCCCACTCGGCCCGGGCCAGGGTAGGGGGGGCAAAATCCTTCTCTTCAGTTTCTTCAATTCCCTTTGTATCCTGCCCAAGGGCTTTCAGGATATCATCCACTTCACAGGGTTTAGGCAGATAATTCAATGCACCTATTTTTATGGCCTCGGTGGCCGTGGCAATGGAGCCATAACCAGTGAGCACGATTGCCTGGAGGTCGGGAAGCGCTGCCAGGCCGTCTTTCAAAACCTCAAGGCCTGATTTTCCAGGCATCTTCAAATCAATGACCGCAAAAGCAGGCTTGTGGGTATTTATAACTTCCAGGGCCTCATCATAATCAGCCGCTTGCTTGACCGAATAACCTCGTTTCTCAAATGCACGGGCAAGCCGGGACCGGAACATTTCATCATCATCAACAAGCAGGATATCAGCCGGAGTCATCCTGTTTCCTCCGTAGATCCTTGGATTTGTTCAAGGTTGAAAGACAACCGAACCCGGCTCCCGTGACCGGGGGTGGATTCGATGTGCAGTTCTCCACCAAATCGTTCAGCAAGGGATTGAGCCAAAAACAGGCCGAGCCCCAGCCCTTTTCCAGGTTCTTTGGTGGTAAAGAAAGGTTCCGCCGCCCGCTGTATAATACCCGGTTCCATACCGTGGCCATGGTCTCGTACTTCAAAAAAAAGAAAACCATCTCTCAACCAGCAATGCAAAGAGACCTCTTCAGTTTCAGAAGAGACGTCCAGGCCGTTATCCAATAGACCGCGAAGGGTTCGTCTCAGAGAGCGAAAGGGTAAGTGGAAAGAAAGTTCTTCAATGTCATTGTGAACCTTTATCCGATTTTGATCAGAAGAGGGAAGAGGAGAGAGGACCTGTTCAATGAGTTCGGAAAGAGTATGCTGCTCCATTGATTCGCCAAGATGTTCACCTGCATCGGAGGACATCTGAAAAAGAATGTCCTTACAACGACTTACCTGATCACGGATCAACTCCGCATCTTCGCGAACTTCATCCATCTCTTCCTGGTTTTTAAGGGAGTAAAGCATCTCACCGGCCGCTACGGCAATGGTGGAAAGGGGAGTTGAAAACTCATGGGCAGCACCGGCGGATAATGTGGCAAGAGCAGCGAGTTTATCTGTTCGCGTCTTTTCTTCTTTGAGTTTGGTCAAATCCGCCTGATGAGTTTGCAAGGCTTTTTGAATTCTACCCACAAAAAATACAATAAAGATAGCTGTTACGGAAAAGGCCAGCCACATGCCATGAAGGTGAAGGGACATATGTTGATCCAAAGCAGCCACATCAACACAGATGACTTTTACTTCTTCTGTTGAGCCGGTGATGAGTTGGCCCACCATTTCACTTTCCGGCAGGATGAAAAGCAGACCGTAACATCCAATGGTGGTAAAGGTGAGAAGCCATGACCATTGGGGACGCATAATAATGGCACCAAGAACAACGTGGACCAGAAAGAGAAAGGTAAAGGGGTTCATAGGGCCGCCGGTGAAATGCAAGAGACAGGTGAGCAGACCCACATCAAGAAACATCACAATGGCAAAGAGCAGCTGCGAAATATCTCTTCGTTTCCTTTTCAGGTTTGCAAAATAGATATTGCTTATTCCCTCGAAAAGAAAAATAGCACCCAGCACAATCCAGGGTACTTGTACCTCGAAAAACAACCAAACCATACAGACCAAGAGAAGCTGGCAGACTACTGCTCCCCATCTAAGCAGTAAGAGCCAGGAGAATGTAATCAGCGACGAGGACGAATCAAACGGCTGCACGCTATTCAGGTTGTAATTTTTGAAAGCAGTATTCTGTTCCATGGGCTTGAAGATAGCATAGCCGAAACATCAGCGCTAGCCGGTAGTACAATAACCTTCAGTCTTTAGCCTAAACCCCTACGATGTGGTGCGACAATTTGCCGCATCCTCAAGCTTAAGAATATATGTTAATAGTTAAATACTTCATGTTGCTCCTTGGTCGTTCAACGGAGATCAGCGATTCTTTTCTTTTCCTGGTGGCTTTGATGGTTTCCGACTGATCCTACTCCGTTGAACGGCTTAGGGAGAATTATTAGGCTCTATTCACCAGGTATCCCATGAGTTCAGAAAATCCTTCCATTCAGATGACGGACGTCTATCATTTTCTTGCCCAGGCCATGGAATATCCTGAAGCCCATTGGCTGAATAATGATTTTCTTTCACTTTTAGATACTTTTTTCGTGGAGCTTGAAGCCGAAGATGTGCAGCTGGACATTTTGTCCTGGCTTAACAAGAGCAACGGTTATCTGGAAGATTTAAAAGTTGAACACACTCACCTGTTCATAAATTCACCAAGCGGCGTGGTAGCACCACCATACGCTTCAGTATATCTGGAGTCCAACCCGTCTTTATATGGACGTTCCGCAGAAAAAGTTAAGCAAACCTACCGGCAAAATGGTTTTGCCCTGAACCTACCAAGTGATATCCCCGACAGTATTTGCTGTGAACTGGAATTTCTTGCCGCATTAAAGCAGGAAGGCCGATCAGAACAAGAAGAGGAATTCCTTGCTTCCCATTTTCGGACTTGGTTCCCAGCTTTTCGGGACAAGGTTGTTTCAGAGGCAAAATTACCTTTTTATCCAGCTATAGTTTCATTAATCGATTTTTTTACTCAGGAGGAAAAGTGACATGGCATTTCGGCTATCTAGAAGAAAATTCCTTCAAACCGCATCATTGGCCGCAGCATCGGTTCCCCTTTCAAAGGTAAGAACCAGTAAAGCGGCATTGAGCGCGGAAGGAGTCGCACCGGGAAGTTTTACCGATACCAAGGATGCCTACGGTGGTATTTGCGAGATGTGTTTCTGGCGATGCCAACTGGTGGGTAAAGTCCGGGATGGAAAACTTGTAAAAATTGAAGGCAATCCCAAAAGCATTGACAACGGCACAAGTCTTTGCGCCCGAGGCAATGCCGGCATCAAGCTGCTCTACGATCCTGATCGCCTCAAATACCCTCTGAAGAATGTGGGTGAAAGGGGCAATCCCAAGTGGAAGCGGATTAGCTGGAAGGAAGCCCTGGACGAGTGCGGCTCAAAACTAAAAGCTGTGATCGATAAACATGGTGGCCATGCTATTTCCATGTACCCACACGGTGCTTCAGCCAAATACCCCATGCATTATTTTGAACGCGTGGTGGGCACTCCCAATGTCAGCGAAGCCTCATTTTTTCAATGCCGCGGCATCCGTGATACTGCCTATGTAAATACTTTCGGTACCACACCCGGAGAGCATGTGGACATGGCAAATGCCAAAGCCATATTTTTACTTGGTTGTCATTTCGGTGAAAACGTCCATGTCTCCCATGCCAAACGATATCTCAAGGGTCTTGAAAACGGTGCAAAACTCATTGTAGTTGATCCGCGCTTTTCTTCATCCGCTGCCAAGGCTGATATCTGGGTGAAAATTAAGCCTTCAACAGATACTGCTTTCCTCCTGGCCATAATGAATTACCTGGTCAAGAAAGGAAAACATAATGAAGAATTTGTAGATGAGTATGGCGATGGTTTTGATGAGTTTAAAGAAGCTATTTCCCATGCCACACTTGAATGGGCATCTAAAGAATGCGATGTGCCTGCTTCTCAGATAAAAGAAGTTGCCGAAACACTCGCTACAAATGCTCCCAATGTCTCTGTTCATCCAGGCCGATACACGAGCTGGTATGGCAATGATTTTCAGCGTGTACGCGCCCTTGGATGTCTCACAGGACTCCTCGGCGCCGTTGGTGTGAAAGGCGGTTTTGTTAAGCCAAAAGGTCCAAAAGGTGTGAAAAAAGTATCCTGGCCCCATGTTGGCCATGCCGAAAGCCATAGCCTTAGAAAACTAGGTGGTGGTCTATATCCCTATTCGCCTCCAGGCACTCCCACTGATTTAGTTCGCGATACCATGGTTTCCGGAAAACCTTATCCAATTAAAGCATGTGTTGTATGGGGGCAAAATCCAATTCAGACCATCCCTAATCAACCCCTCACCATCCAGGGTCTGAAAAATATGGATTTCGTTTTGGCAGTGGACGTCATGCCCACGGATATTACCATGTACGCGGATATTCTCCTGCCGGAATCATCCTATCTCGAGCGGCATGATTATATCAAAAAGGGTACCCAGTTCGACCTCTCCGGCAAGCAAGAGCAATTCATTTCTGCACGGCAGCCACTGGTAGATCCTCTGTTTGAGCGAAAAGACTCAATCTATATAACAAATGAAATTGCTAAGCGTTTGGGTCATGCCATGCATATTCCGGCCAACACGGTGCAGGAACTGGTTGACAAACAGCTGGCCGGGGCAGGACTCTCTTTGGCTAAATTGACAGCAGCCAAGGGGATCCATGTCCAGCCCGGCAAGGATCCTTACGGTGTTCCTGAAGATTTTGAAGTAAGTTTTTTTAACGAAGAATTGGTTGAAAATGGTTTTCCAGGGGCACCTACATATAAGTCTGTAGAACATAATCCCAAAGGATATGCTCGTCTGCTGTATGGCCGGACACCATTGCATTCTTTCAATAGAACCCAGAATAACGCATGGCTCAATTTCGGCATGCCGGAAAACCCCATTTGGGTGAATGATGAACACGCTTCTAAAATGGGCCTGAATGATGGTGATCGAGTCAAACTGGTGAGTAGCGACGGTGTAGTCTCAACTAACGATTCAGTTGTGAAAGTTACCCCTGGCATCAGTAAATACGCTGTCTATATTGCCCATGGATTTGGTTCTAAGAACGAAATGTTGTCTGTCGCCAAGGGTAAGGGAATCGATGATCAGGAACTTATCACCAAACCAAACATTGATCCTGAGACCGGTGCCCATGGCATGCGAACAGCATTCGTCAAAATCATGAAGGATGGCAAGAAGATCGATTTTCCTGCGTAGTTTTAAGCATATAAAGATTTAGTAAGGAGAATTTCCTTATGCAATATGGAATGGTTATAGATTTAGAGAAATGTATAGGTTGCCATGCCTGCACCATTGCCTGCAAGGCGGAATGGGAGGTACCCACGGAAAGTGGGCGAAACTGGGTCCGCCGTCTTGGGCCTGCCGCGACCCCACACGGTCTCGCTTCAACCTATTACCCAGGTTTGTGTAATCATTGCAACGAACCGGCCTGCGTAGAAATTTGTCCGGCCGATGTTGAAGAGATGACATTCACAGACGCTAAAACCGGCAAGAAAAAGACCATGGAAGTGGCAGCCACCTGGAAAGATCCATTTAATGGATCTGTACAGATTGATAAAGCCAGATGCATAGGCTGCGGTGCCTGCGCCGATGCCTGTCCGTACGAGGCCCGTTATGTGAACGAAGACCTGGAAGAACCCAAGGCAGATAAATGTACTTTTTGTATGCCCCGGGTTGAAAAAGGTCTCACCCCGGCTTGTGTCCAGACTTGTCTTGCAGGTGCCCGGATATTCGGTGATCTTGATGATCCTAAATCGGAAATTGCCCAATATATTAAAAATGGCGCTTATGGTTTGTCATCTGCTGCTGTACAAATTGGCCCTAATGTCAGGTATTATGGCAATAAAAGGGATACATACCTTCTGACTTCGACATCCACACCCACCGAGATGCCTGAAGCTAACTTGAGGCGAGTATTCATGGCTAAAATGAGCAAATCTGCCAACGATGCTATTAAAAATATTGGTATGATAGGTCTCGCTGGAGCCCTTCTTTGTAAGAAAACCGAAGAGGGCGAGGAATCGAATAAGGCCTGACAAAAGCTCCACATCACATGTGAAAAACTATCAAGGTCGGAAGAGGTGCAATAAGCTTCTTCCGACCTTTTTTAGGTACAGAGAATTAGTTTCTTCAGGCCATGGCCCCAAGAATATTGAAATAGGTGTCGATCCGTTTTTCTGCAACAGCAAGGATGTCAGGTTTTATGTCAACATGTCGACATGCGTCTGTGTCGAACATATCGTAACCATCAGCGAGAGGCTCACCGTAGCCTAATTTACGAACAAGTAAATTGGCTGCCATAACAATTGCCAGTTGAGTCTCTTCTGGAAGCAGGGGAAGTGATAAGTTGTCGTGGTGCAAGACGATCTGGGATGTCTTTTTAGGGAAACCCATGGAGGCAACAAAAATACTTCCAGTATGATTATGTAATTTTAGAGTGAGTTTCCTGATTATATCTAAATCTACACCTTCATCTTCCATATAAATCTCTGAAAATATCTTGACTAATAATAGTTTACCAATGTCGTGAAGAATACCGAAAGTAAAGGATTCATAGGTGTTTTCTTCTCTAAGTTGTTCAGCCAATAATCGAGACACAACACCACAGGCAACAGAGTGACGAAATAATTCAGACAGATCATTCTCAAACCGTGCATCCTTCATGGCATAAAGTCCACGATTGGAGAGGACAAAGGCAAGTTCTTTGGTTTCGTCTAAACCCACCCGCATAATGGCATCTTCCACAGTTGCACATTCTCTTCCACCTCTATAATAGGCGGAATTTGAAAGCCCTATGAGCTTTGTGCAAAGCCCCTGATCGGTTGTGAGGATCTCTGCCAGGTATTTTGCTGAAGCCTCACGGCGTTCCATTGCTTCCTGAATTTTAAAAACAATTTGGGGCATTGACGGCAAATCTAATTTTTCAGCTTTGCTTATGGAAAGAATCTTGATGGCAGCTTGTTTCTTGCTTAGTTCCCCTGCCATAAAATCAGCAATATGATCCTTTATAATTTCTCCAGGCACTGGCTTAAGTGGTTCCAGGTTTTCTTCTGGAGGAGGAGAGGGCGAAACCTGAATTTCATCCAGTGAATACATCTTTAAGATCCTTTTACGGATTTCTTTAAAATCAAATGGTTTTACGATGTAGCCTTGAATCCCAAGACGGGTGCAGGCCACAATATCGCTCTTACTTGCTAAGGATGTCGAAACAATAATTTTTGTATCGGTATCGCCGTAATTTCTCCGAATTCGTCGCAGGACGAGATATCCAGGTAAAATGGGCAGCATCATGTCGAGTATGATCAGGTCAGGTTTTTCCTTTTCGTACATGCCAAGGGCTACTTCACCATTAAGGGCATACCTGCTTTTAAAATACTCTTCCTGGAATATTTTTTTAAAAAGCATGTGCATGTACGAATCGTCATCAACAATAAGTACTTTTATTTTATTCATTCTTAAATGTGGCCCTATGAAGGTTATGTGTGATACAAATCGCCAGATTTGTTGTCTTAAAAATCATAAAAATGATTGGTGAATCTTTAATTTGTTTCTAGGATTTAAATTGCCGTGCAATGGAGTGGTCTCTCAACTCTTGACAATGAAATAACACTCTATATCGAGCACTTACACTCCAACAATACATAGGCGCTGTTATTTACTTGGATTGTCTTGCATCAACAGTAAAAATTTGGCAGGACATAGAAATTGTCGCAAAGGACAGAGTCAAAAAGCAACCTGTCAAAAGTGACAGGTTGCTTTTTTGTGAAAGCACGAAGACGAATGTATTGGTTGGGTTTTCTGTTTAGATCAAGGTGTTTGCAAAATTAATTATCATACCAACATCATCTTAAAAAGTTTAGATGTGTTGCTCAAGAAGGGCAAGGTAATCAATGATACCTTGGGACACAGTATCAAGCATACTGTTATCAAGCATGAGATGCTTTGCTACCTTTGTGGAAAAGACATCGACATTTTCAGGAATAGCGATGCCATACCCTAATTTTCTGGCCAATAAATTTGCCATTACAACAATGGACAGGTCTGGGGCAACCTGGTCAAAATTCTGATCAAGGGTATCGTGCAGAAGGGCTGTCTGAAAAAATAAAAATGGAAAACCAAGTGACTGTAAATAATAAAGTCCAGCATGGGTGTGCAGTTTTATGATAAATTTTCTGAGTGAACCAAGATCGATTCCAACATCTTTACGGAATATTTCTGCAAATATTCTCAGGAGTACAAGTTTGCCCACATCATGAAGCACGCCCAGTGAAAAAATAAAATCAGGATTTTCTTTCTCAAGGTGTTCGGCAATAATTCGGGCTGCCACACCCACTGCAATCGAGTGTACGAAAAGTTGTTCAACGTCTGATTCAAAACGTCGATCTTTCAATGCGTACATACCTTGGTTTGCCAAAATAACGGCAAGCTCTTTACTCTCTGTCATACCTACGCGCATGACAGCTTCTTCAACTGTGTTACACTCTTTAACACCACGGTAAAATGAGGAATTGGACAAGCTGATCAGTTTTACGGAAAGGGCAGGACTGCTAGAAAGAATGTCAGCTAATGATTTTGCTGTTAGGTCTTCTTCATCCATGGTTTCTTGGAGGCGAAGAATGACCTGTGGCATGGTCGGCAAGTCGAGTTTACTTGCTTTACTTAACTCGATAATAGCCTTTACAGCGTCTTTCTCAGGAATTTTTCCCGAGATGCATTTTGCCACAACCTGCTTAATGTCTCCTATTGGTTTTGCCTTATTGACGGCAGTAGCTTGCGAACTATCTTGAAACGCATCGGCCTCTTCATCTTGATCTGCGCTCTCGTCAATGATGTCTTCAATGCCCATCATTGACATTATTCTTTTTCTGACATCTTTAAAGTAAAAGGGTTTGACAATATAACCTTGTATGCCGAGTTTGGTGCAGGCAAGAATATCTTCCTTGCTTGATAATGCCGTAGAAACAATAATTTTAGTCTTTGTGTCGTCAAATTCTTTTCTTATTTTGTTGAGCACAAGAAAACCAGGCACTATGGGCAACATCATATCCAGAACGATCAAGTCAGGGGCTCTTGTGACGTATTTGTTGAGGGCTGTTTCTCCGTCTGCTGCGAAGATACAGTTGTAGAATTTTTCTGGAAAAACTTTTTTATAAAGTTGCTGGGTGGATGGGTCATCCTCAACAACAAGGACGTTTACTTTTGACATAAAATAAAAAAATAAAGTTTGTAGTTATGTTTGTCTTAAAATGCTGAAATGTAAATTCACCTTGGCTACAACTATAACCATTTCAACGAAATAGGTCCACTTTTTCTATGATTACGACGAAGAATGACTACATCATTCATAGACAATTTTGACTGTATCCAGGAACTCTGCCAACCATTTGAGATGATCTTTTATTCCTTCCCCATTATGGGTTGCAGCCATTCTTTCAATTTCCCCTCCGATTTGAGATATTTTTACAATTCCATATCCACCTCCGGCTCCCTTGATACTATGGCCGGAAATTTTGAGTTGCTCATAATTTCCGGCTGAAAGAGCTTCCTCCATATGGACAAGGTCATCCCTGAGTCCTTGCAAGAATTGAGGCATAATGTCAGCAAGTTCACTATCAACAGTGATGATAACACCATTATCATCCATATTGTCTTCGCTATCTGCGTCAGGCCAAGGCGCTGATAACTCAGGTGGCATTTCCAAACATTCGTGCTCTTCGATAGTGTCCGGAACTGGCAGAGGATTAAACGCTCCAGTCCACTTTTGGATCATTGCTAAAAGTTTGTCTTTTTGAAAAGGCTTTGATATATAGTCGTCCAGTCCAGCATCAAGGTGTTGTTCCTTTTGTCCTTGCATGGCATGGGCAGTCAGGGCAATGATGGGCAGGCGTGCGGAAGTGGAATCTTTCTGGTCTTTTTTTTCGAGTTTTCTAATTATTTTCGTTGCTTCAATGCCATCCATTTCCGGCATTTGGATATCCATGAGGATTATGTCGTATTTTTTTGACTTATATGCCTCTATGGCCTCCAAACCATTTTCAGCAATATCAACCTCAAAACCGGCATTTTTTATATAGGTCAAGGCAAGCTGTTGATTGGTGGGATAATCTTCTACCAACAAGACATGTATGGATTTTCTTTCTTGTTCGGCAATGGTATGACGGGTAACAGGCACAAGAGCTTGTAGCCCTTGACGTGCCTGTTTAAGAATAAGGCAGATGATCTGATTGAGTTCATCGGCTTCTATGGGCCTGGGTAAATATCCTGCAATGCCAAGATCTGAACAAATCTTACCGTCGCCACGGATTGCGGTTATGGTGGTTACCATAATTGGTATGCCGAAACTCTGGGGAAGGGTCTTTACTTCTGCTGCTAAATCAAGACGATTAACATCGGGCAGGTGTAAATCAATAATAATTAACTTGAATTCGTCATGGATTTCACGACCTTCTTGTAAAGCTGAAAAAGCCTGTTCACATCCCATGGCGAACTCTGGACGACAATTCCACTGTGTTAAAATTTCATATATATCGTCAGCACCCTCGGTACTGTCTGAGACGATGAGAATACGCAGGTTGTTCAGTTCGACTTGCTGAGATTCCACATGGTCTTGCCGTTCGGGTTGTTTCTTAAAGATAGTCGTAAACCAGAACTCGCTGCCTTTTCCCTCTTCACTTATGAGCCCTATCTCGCCGCCCATCATTACTACCAGTTGTTTGCTTATGGTTGTACCCAGTCCAGTGCCACCATAGAGCCGGGATGTAGAGCCGTCAGCCTGGGTAAAGCTATCAAAAATCGCTGCCTGTTGATCCTTGGCAATTCCTATCCCTGTATCTTTCACAGCAATACGAATTGTAACACCCTGCTGATCATCACTCAGAAGTTCACAATTCACATGAATTTCTCCATCTTTGCGGGTGAATTTCAGAGCATTACCTACCAGGTTAACCAGAATCTGTCTTAACCGTGTTGGATTACCAATAAGCTCGGTTGGAACATCGGGTGAAATAGATATAGAGAAAAGAATTCCTTTTTGTTGAGCTCTAAATAAAAATGCTTGCAGGAACTCATCAAATATATAGCTCAAGTCAAAGGGTATGTCCTCCAGGATCATTTTGCCGGATTCAATTTTTGAAAGGTCAAGGATATCGTTGATCAGGTTGTTTAAAGAAGAGGCCTCGGATTGGATTACCTTTATAATTTCTTTCTGTTTCGAATCCAGATTGGTTTCGAGAGCCAGATCCGTCATGCCGATAATGCCGTTCATTGGGGTGCGTATCTCATGACTCATATTGGCCAGGAAGTCGCTTTTTAATTTGTTGGCCTTTTCTGCTTCTTCCTTAGCCTTGCGTAGCTCGAGATTTGTAAGTCCGAATCCACTGAGAAAAAAGGGTTTTCCTTTCTGCACTGAAACAAAAAAGACAATGGTCAACACCATGAGCAAAGGAAGCAGGGCGGGAAATAAGATAGCCCCGTAGATCAGCACGAGGACAATAATGATGATGAGCCATTGTTTCATGGGAGATCCCTGGGTATTGAGTACTGGTATACTTCAATAATAATAGTATACTATTCAACCTGATTTTTCATACTTTGAACCACACCACTATATCATTAATACAGTTTGAGTTCGTTATAAAATGGCTGAACAGATCAAGAAGAAAACTCCCCTGGACCAGGCTTTTCTCAAAACAGTCCCCACGAAACCCGGCGTGTATCAGATGATGGACAATACCGGAAAAATTCTTTACGTGGGAAAAGCCAGGGATTTAAAGAATAGGTTGACTTCTTACGCACGTCCGGACAAAAACCAGACCGTGAAAACAGTGGCTCTTCTCAAAAAGGTTGCAACCATTGAAACCATAATTACTGCAACTGAAAAAGAAGCCCTTATTTTAGAGGCTTCTCTGATAAAAAAACATCGTCCACGTTACAACGTCATTCTCCGCGATGACAAGAATTATCCTTACATTAAAGTAACGATTCGGGAAGAATGGCCCAGGGTTCTCATGACCAGGAGGAGAAAATCGGGTGATGGAGCCCGATATTTTGGACCATATTCTTCCCCTGGTGCCATGTGGAGCGTGCTTCACATGTTGCGAAAAGTTTTTCCGCTGAGGCGTTGTAAAGGGAGAGAGCTCAAGGCACGGAAAAGGCCCTGCTTGAATTATCAAATGCAAGGTTGTTTAGCGCCATGCATGGGAAAAGCTGATCCCGTCAAGTATCAAAAAATGGTTGCCTCGGTAATTGATTTTCTCGAAGGAAAAAACCGGCATATCCTTGCAAATATAGAAAAAGAAATGCAGTCCGCTTCTGAACGGCTTGATTTTGAGAATGCAGCACTGTACAGAGACCGCATCAAGGCTTTCCAGTCCACCCTGGAAAAACAGGTTGTGGTTGCTGAGCACCATAAAGATCAAGATGTCTTTGGCCTTGTAAGGCAGGATATTTCTGTGGCACTGGCATGTCTGCAAATTCGTAAAGGTGTCATTGTTTCCCAGCAGACATTCTTTCATGCTCAATCTTTTGGCAACAACACTGAGATTTTGGCCCAGGTCTTGGAAAGATATTATGATGAAGGCCGGCAACCACCCACTGAAATCTTAGTATCAAACATGCCGGAATCCGTTTTAATTCTGGAAGAAGTCTTTTCATCAAAAAGAGGAGCAAAGGTCAGTATTCGGGTACCCAAAAGAGGGGACGGGGTACGTCTTCTTGCTATGGCGGAGCAGAATAGTTCGGAAGTATTTGTAGAAAGGGAGAAGCGAGAGAAATCCTGGCAAGTACTTTCCAGGGAATTGCAAAAGTCCTTAAAGTTGACATTTCCTCCTGAACGTATTGAATGTCTTGATATTTCAAATCTCAGCGGCAAGCAAGCAGTTGGCTCTTTGGTGGTTTTTACTCAAGGCATTATGGATAAGGCGGAATATCGTCATTATAAGATCAAAGAAGTCTCCGGACCTGATGACTACGCTATGATGGCTGAAGTATTGCAACGACGATTTGTTGACCAGAAGAAGAAGGAGGTCTTACCAAATCTTCTGTTATTGGATGGCGGTAAAGGTCAACTGAACACAGCTTTTAAAGTGGTACAGGAAAATGGGCTTACGGAAGAGATAGACCTTTTGGGCATTGCCAAAGATAAAAATGATAAAGGTGAGAGGATCTTTGCGGTGAATCGAAAAAATCCTCTCTCATTAGCCCAGAATTCCCTGGTCCTGCTCTTTCTCATGCGAATCCGTGATGAGGCTCATCGATTCGGCATCACTTTTCACAGAAAACTACGCACCAAGAAGACGTTACGTTCATCCCTTGATGACATTCCAGGCATTGGTCCAACAAGAAAACAAGCTCTGCTCCTGGCCTTTGGCAGCCTGAAGGAGATTTCAAAAGCATCAGAAGAGGATCTTGCCAATGTGCATACCATTGGTCCAGAGTTGGCGACCATTATTCACAAGCATCTTCAGAAAGAGAATTATATGTGGCTAATTATTAATATTGTGGTAAGATTCTGCTAAAGAATAGTTCTTAAGTGTGTCTCGTGATTTTCGAACATGCACTACCAGCCCAAGAATTATCAAAAAAGGTTCTATGAAAGAATTATGGTCGGACGATAACTCTGTCATTGCGCAAGAGATTCAATTCCTCATTGATAACAAAATACAATTGATCTGCGGGCGACGTGGCCCTAATAACATGAAACGACTGAGGGTTAAGGGAACTACCAAGAGCAAGGCTGATATGCTTCTGGTTCTTCATCATCCTCACGAGCCAACCTGTAAAAAAAGCACATGTCTTTTCTATTTTCAAAAGAAGAAAAATAATTTGCGTTATTTTGAGTGCGAAAAGGCTAAAAAAGCAGGAGATTTTCTTGGCTTTATGTTTCCAGCCGAAATTTATGAAATACATCGACGAAATTTCAAGAGAGTAGAAACTCCAACGAATTCCAGCGTAAGTTTTTCCATAGAAAACAAACAACGCATATACAACGGGAATGTTGAGGATATATCCATAGATGGAGCAAAATTCTCAGTAAATGTTCCAACTGCGATGGCAAAAGAGGACGTTGTAACCAATTTGACATTAACACTACACTGCTATGCTCGGTTCAACGACGAGGTTCGCCTGCACATTCCCCAGGCAAAAGTAGTTTGGCTTAAAGGCTCTGACGTTACAACTCATACACTGGGAGTTCAGTTTGTTCTTTTAGGCAGAGACCACGATAAATTATCTGATTACATTCAAATTCGGTCATTAGAAGAGGCTGATAACAACGAGTAGAAAGACAATTTAGAATTCATTGAACAGCTTGAAAATGGCTCTATTACAACACATCCCCACTAAACCTACAAAAAGAGTTATTCAACTGACTTTCTTCGCAGCTAACTGACCACAGGCGGCGGAGATATCGGCACCTCTACTGACTCGGAGGAGGGCGGTGTATCCCTGGTTGCGAAGGATTTTCTGGAAAGATTCCACCCGTTCTGGAGTGGAAGGTTGATAGCCTAAGGACTCGGTATCGTTGTATGGCAGGAGATTGATTTTGCATGGGATGCCCTGGAGAATTTTCCCCAGTTGCTTGGCGTCCTGATCTGAATCGTTTACATCTTTGATCATAATATACTCGATCATGATTCTCTTTCGTTTGGGCAATGGAAAGGCCTTTAAGGCCTCAAGCAGGTCTGGAAGAGGGTAGGTCTTGTTCACCGGCATGATCTGATTACGTTTTTCATCATCTGCCGCATGAAGAGATATGGCCAGGTTTACCTTGGTTTTTTCGCCAAGTTCTTGGATCTTTGGAATCAATCCACAGGTGGATATCGTTATTCGGCGTGGGGAAAAATCAAGGCCCCTTTGATCGGTGAGAATATCAATGGCCTTGATGAGATTGTCGAAATTGGCCAGGGGTTCTCCCATGCCCATGAATACCAGGTTGGTAATGGTGGCATCTTTACCACGTAATTCTTCCAGAACCGCGCATACCTGATTGACCATCTCCGCGGGAGCCAAATTGCGTATAAATCCCATGGTGGCAGTGAGGCAGAAACCACATCCCATGGCGCAGCCAACCTGGGAAGAAACACACAGAGTGTTGCGATCCTCTTCAGGGATGAGAACGCTTTCGATGGTTTTGCCATCCTCAAGGGTGAAACCATATTTACAAGTGCCGTCCTCGGATTCTTCCTTCTGGTAATCTGTGAATTGACCAAAGTGGCATTTTTCAACAAGATCTTTGCGCAACTCCTTGGACAGATCTGTCATTTCTGAAAAAGACGTAATTCCAGGACGATACAACCAGGCAAACACCTGTTTCGCCCTGAATGCAGGTTGCCCCATCTCTTTGAAGAACTCAGTGAGTTCAGATTGGGTGAAATTTTTTAGATCTGGTTTTTCCATATTTTTTTAAAAGCCATTTCACTAGGAGGGGACTGATTTTATTTTTCCTTAATATAGGGACAGAATAATTTTCATAGCTATGAGAAACATATGGATCGTCCCCCCCTTAGGATTAAAGAAAAATCAATCTGTCTCCCGATTAGAAAATAATTCAGTCCCTTGGTTGCATTTTTTTCATATAAGTCAGGTGTGTCTGAACAAGTAAATTTCACCACAGAGGGCACAGAGTTCACAGAGATTTTTGATTTTTTTACTCTGTGTGCTCTGTGCTCTCTGTGGTTTTAAAAAGTAAGTATTGTTATAACGCCCGTAACATCTCTGGTTTCAGGGCAATATTACCATTAATGGCATGATCCAGTGTCCGAAGCAATTCCTCTTTATCCCGTCCCAGTCGACAATTAACAGGTAGATAGTTGGAGGCGTGATTGGCCATGAATTGGACTTTTTTCAGATTAATATGTTGCACCATGGTACGGAGTTCGGCAAGTAGTCCCAAAGAGTCGGGTAGCTCAAACTTCCCCTCTTGATAATCTCTGTATAAAGGAGTGTTTTCCAAAAGCATAAGAGTGAGTACCCCTATTTGACTTGGCTCCATGGCGCTTAAAACCTGCCCGGTGCCCCTGGCATGTTCCTGAGAAAGAGTTGTGCCGGCAATACCCAGTAACACCGTTACGGAAAGAAAAAGCCCGGCTTTCCGCACTTTTTGTCCAGCTTCAATCATCTCTATGGTAGTCACACCCTTGTTGATGTCAGTCAGAGTTTGTTCAAGGCCGCTTTCCAGGCCAAGATAAATACGATCCAAACCAAGACTCTTAAGCTCTTCCAGCTCATCGAGGCTTTTATTAAGAACACTTTTGGCACTGCCATAGAGCCGTATACGATTAGCCCAGGGAAGATACTGATGGAGCAGTTCAAAAATCTTAATCAGTCGATGCTGCGGCAGGCGTAGCACGTCTCCGTCCATCAAAAATATACGGCGTAACCGTTTACAATGGGCTTGGGCAAATTCCAAGTCCTGTCGTATTTCATCCAGATTTTTGATGCGGAGTTTTACATCGCGGTATGTTCCGCAGAAACTGCAGGCATTATGGGGACAACCCACAACAACCTGAAGCAGAATGGAATTGGCTTCACTGGGAGGCCGTATGACATTGCCTTCGTATTCCATGTGCAACTGCTGCTATGCGTGCTTGCTTTCAAATTCACCCATAAAAGCAACGAGATCTGCAACACCTTGGACCGGGAAAGCATTGTAGATGGAGGCTCGGCATCCGCCCACGGAACGATGTCCTTTCAGGCCGCTCAAGTCTTTTTCAGCCGCTTCTTTAATGAACTGCGCTTCCAGTTCAGGTGTAGGCAAGTTAAAAGTCACATTCATATTTGAGCGTGAATCCACCTGGGCATGGCCTTTGAAAAAGTCTGTAGAATCTATTTTCTCATAAAGCAGAGAGGCCTTGTCAATATTCTGTTGTTCAATGGCAGAAATCCCACCAAGCTCCTTCAACCATTTGAGCACCAGGCCTACTGTGTAGATACCGAAACAAGGCGGGGTGTTGAACATAGAATCTTTGTCAGCATGTGTTTTATAGTCAAACATGGTGGGCAGGAAGTTCTTACTGCGACCGATAAGGTCTTCACGGATAATGACAATGGTGACTCCGGCAGGGCCCATATTCTTTTGAGCACCGGCAAAGATCAGACCAAATTTATCGATATCAAGCTCCCTGGAAAGAATATCAGATGACATATCGCAGACCAGAGGCTTATCTGTCGTAGGAAAATTGTGGTATTGGGTGCCGAAAATAGTGTTATTTGAAACGCAATACAGGTATTCGGATTCTGGGGCTATTTCAAAATCACCGGAGGATGGAACTCGATCGAAATTTGTAGTTTCACTGGAATATGCCACATCAACATTGCCGAAAAGTTTGGCTTCTTTAATGGCCTTTTTTGCCCAGGTGCCAGTGTTGAGATAGCTGGCTGTTTGTCCAGGACTAAGGAGGTTCATGGGCACCATGGCAAATTGGGTAGAGGCGCCACCTTGTAAAAAGAGAACTTTATAGCTCTCCGGGATATTCATAATTTCGCGAAGATTAGCCTCGGTTTCTTCTGCAACAGCCATGAACTGTTTGCTTCTGTGGCTCAATTCAATAAGCCCCATACCACTATCTTGAAAATTGACAATATCCTTGGACGCTTGGGTCAAGACCTCATAGGGGAGGGTGGCTGGGCCTGCGCTGAAATTATATATCCTGTCCGGCATGGTGATACTCCTTTTAAAAACAATATATTTACAACAAATCTACGTGGCACAGATATATACCCTAAATTTCCAATCCTAGGTAAAAAAAATGATAAAAAAGAGGATGAGCTAAAAAACTTCTAATACCACACTCTTTAATGAATCAGCTTGATTTTTTATGTTTGCATTGGATAGACTTGGCAAGCACTCTGAACATATGGAAAAAAACATCTGACGGTGCAAAATATTTTTTAATATCAGAAAGTTGCTTATGTGTCACTTGCTATAATCTCTCACCTGATAGTCCAAAAACTGGAAACCGTCCGCGCTGACTTTTCATGGAAGCTCCATTGACTCAAAAAGATAACCAACCTATTTCAGAGCCGATTGTTGTTTTAATTGGCCCCACTGCGGTTGGTAAAACAGATCTTTCCCTGTCCATTGCCCGGGAATTTTCCGGTGAAATTGTTGGGGCGGATTCTATGCAGGTCTTCAGATATATGGACATCGGTACTGCTAAACCTTCTATTGAAGAACTGCAACAAGCTCCCCATCATCTCATCGATGTAGCAGATCCGGATGAAGAGTATAACGCTGCCAGATATGCTGATGAAGCAAAAGCAGCCTGTAGGGCAATCATTCAAAAAGGCAATATACCTTTACTGGTTGGCGGAACAGGACTGTATATAAAGGCGTTGCTTGAAGGCATGTTTGATGCCTTTCCCGTTGACCATGGGGTGCGAGAAGAAATGAAAATGAGGTTGGCTGAAGAGGGCAGGGAGTCACTTCATAATGAATTACTCCACATTGATCCATCTTCTGCCAATCGAATTCACCTCAATGATACGCAGCGTCTTCTGCGGGCACTTGAAATTTTTAAGGTTACAGGTACAACTTGGAGTGAGCATCTACACAATGAACAAAAAAAGAAACAATTTAGCACTGTTCTCAAAATAGGCCTCACCTGTGAGCGCCAAAAGCTGTATGATCGAATAAATTATCGTGCCCAGAAAATGATGGACTCAGGCTTTCTTGAAGAGGTGAAAGGGTTGCTGGATATGGGATACGGGCCGGAATTAAAATCCATGCAATCACTAGGCTACAGGCACCTGATTGAATATATTAACGGGGCCTGGGACCTGGAAACAACACAATCTCTTCTGGCTCGTGATACGCGCAGGTATGCCAAACGACAGTACACATGGTTTGGCAAGGATAAAAGTATTGTGTGGGTGGAGCCAGAAAGAAAAAAGGATATTCTTTCGCACATTCAGGAATTTCTGTCAACAAACAAACCTAAAGTGTAGACATGAACATACCCAATATCATTAGTGTATTCCGCATACTATCAGTGCCATTGTTGGTTATTTTGCTCATGGAAGGCAGAATGTCAGCAGCATTATTGGTTTTTTTTCTCGCTGGCGTCAGTGACGGGATTGATGGTTTCCTGGCTCGACTTCTGAAGCAAAAAACTGCTATTGGAGCATTTATTGACCCCTTAGCAGATAAACTCTTACTCAACACCTCCTATATTACTTTGGCCATTCTGGGCATTTTACCCCATTGGTTGGCAGTACTCGCTGTAAGTCGTGATGTGATAATTCTTATGGGTTTTGGCATATTGTTCTTCACAGATCGTCCTATACGGGTGGAGCCTACCATGGATAGCAAAGTTAATACCGCCATCCAATTAGCATGTGTTCTTTACTTCCTGTCCAATGATTATGTGAAGTTCAGCGAAGGATGGGAGCTTACCATTTTGGCTGTTACGGCATTTTTTACTTTGCTCTCAGGTTTTCGGTATATTGCGATTGGTTTCCAAATACTTGGCACCAACAATATTGGTGAATCTTCAGACTAACAATATTTGTTGTTAAGAACGCCCCCCCCTTGAAAACCAACGAGTTGACCGTTAAATTTAAACGAACTTACAATACTATAAGTGAAATACCGCACAATGTCTCTTAGCAAGCAATCCTGTAATTCTTCAACAATGTGGAAAATTCAACCATGTGATCACCAAGCTGCTGATGAACTTGCCCAAAGTCTTGGCTTGTCTCCCCACATTGCCGCCATTCTTGTGCAAAAGGGATTTTCCTCGGTTGATTCTGCTGAAAAGTTTTTAAGGCCAAAATTGTCTGACTTGCCTTCTCCATCGCTTATGAAAGACATGGAGAAAGCTGTAAGCAATATAGAAACATGTCTGGCAGAAAAAATTCCGATTTTAATATATGGCGATTACGATGTGGACGGTACCACAGGGGCTGCTGTTTTGGGATTGTTTCTGTCTGAAATAGGCCTCCAAGTCACATATTGCCAACCTGAGAGAGCTGAAAATGGCTATGGTTTGCATAGTGAATTATTAGAACACTATATTTCAAGCGATAATGAGCAAAGAGCAAAGCACCTCCTCATAACGGTGGACTGTGGGATTACGGATGTAGAGGCTGTGGAGAGAGCCAAAGAACTCGGCTTTTCTATAATTATCACCGACCATCACCAGCCAACCGAAATGCTACCTGATGCGGATGCTATATTGAATCCTTGGCAACCGAATTGCCAATTTCCATTTAAGCATTTAGCAGGAGTTGGAGTTGCCTTTTATTTTGTTATGGGTATACGCTCAAAACTAAACGAAAACAAACATTGGAAGTCCGGTAACATCCCGAATTTACGACAATATCTTGACCTTGTAGCTCTTGGAACTATTGGAGACCTGGTACCACTGATAGGTGTAAACAGAATTCTTGCCAAAGCTGGACTTATTGAGCTAGGTGGACGCAAACGTGTGGGGCTTGATAGCCTATTAAATCAATCTGGCATAGGAAAAAGACAAGTACTTTCTGAAGATGTAAGTTTTCAGCTGGCACCAAGAATTAATGCAGCAGGAAGAATGGGAAAAGCAGATGCAGCGCTCGATTTATTAATTGTTACTGATAAAAATGATGCAATGAGGTATGCAGCTGAACTTGATAATGCAAACCTTGCCAGAAAGGAAATGGAAAAGCAGATTTTTGATGAGGCAATGGCAAAGGTTGAAAGTGCAGTAAAGTTACCAAATGCAATTATTCTTTGTGGTGAAGGGTGGAATCCAGGAATTCTAGGAATTGTTGCTTCACGATTTGTCAGAAGATTTTTTAGGCCTGCCATAATTTTAACCAAGGAAGGTGAAGAGGCAAAGGGATCAGCTCGGTCCATTCCTCATATTGATATTTTACAAGTTTTAAAAAGTTGTGATGATTTGTTGATCGGATATGGAGGACATAAAGCAGCAGCAGGGCTGCGGATGAAAACCTCAGACATTCAACAGTTTACATCAAGGTTTGAAGAAACAGTCTTAACATTGTTGGGTGGGAAAGAACCTGTTCAGGAATTAGATATATCCGCCGAACTGGGAGATGATTTTGTAATGAGCCATAAGCTGTTGAAAGAGTATTTTGAGCTCGAACCATTTGGCAAAGGGAATAGAAAGCCAAGGTTTCTCTGTGAAACAAAAAATAAACTGTTTTACCCAAAAGTAATTGGCAGTGACCACCTGAAGTTTGCCTGGGATTCTGGCCAAGAGCTAGGAATGCTTGATGGTATCGGCTTTTCTTTAGGTCATTTTGCAGAACATTTAGGCCTCGAGAACAGCTTAATTGCTTTTTCCTTTCAAAAGAACTCCTTTCGAGGCGTTGTGAGAGCGCAACTTCATGTTGAAGACATTTGCATTAACTCCACCGCATAAGCCCACCATGTATCTAACTATACATAATATGCATTATGCGACATTATCAAATATTGTGTGAAATGAGTGTTGCAACATGTATAAGGCCTTTTTTTGCCGTCATCAGAGGGTCATGATTATCTCTCTTGAAACTGGCTTACTTCTTAGTCTTAAAAAACATATTTGCAATTATTCGATTCTCAGGCTGTATTGTTTCATCCATAGTTCGAGCAAAATTTAGCTAAATTTGGTATAGAACAACTCCATTTTTATTCATTAACCATTTATCAGATTTAATTAGGACATCTCCATGAATCGCAATATTTACACCGAGCCATTGGTCAGCAGATACACAAGCCCAGAACTGCAAAAAATATTTTCCGAACAGACACGAATTGAAACATGGAGAAAATGCTGGATAGCTCTGGCCGAAGCTCAACATGAGCTAGGTCTTGATGATCTTGTTACCCGTGAAATGATAGATGAGCTAAAAGCAAACGCAACTGATATAGATTTTGAAGTTGCTAAAGAAAAAGAAAAAGAAATTAGACATGATGTAATGGCCCATGTGTATGCCTACGGCTTAAAATGTCCAACAGCCGAACCTATTATTCATCTTGGCGCAACATCGCAGTTTGTTGTGTGCAATACCGATTTGTTTTTGCAAAAGCAAGCTCTTGGAATTATCAAAAAGTATATTGTTAATGTTATTAATAACTTAGCCGAATTTGCTCTTAAACATAAAGCCCTTCCAACTCTTGGATTCACCCATTACCAACCAGCTCAGCCTGTTACGGTTGGTAAGAGAAACACCCTATACATTCATGATCTTCTCCTGGATCTTGATGACATAGAAGAACTTGAGAAAAAACTCATGGCTCGAGGAGCCAAAGGTACGGTTGGAACTCAGGCTACCTTTTTAGAGTTATTTAAAGGAGATCATAAAAAAGTAGAAGAGCTTGATAAACTTGTTTCTAAAAAACTTGGTTTTACTGATGTTTTTCCAGTAACCGGCCAGACATATAGTAGGAAGATTGATATTAAAACTGTGGAAACCTTGGCTGGAATTGCCTCTTCTGCCCATAAATTTGCGGTTGATATGAGATTGTTGTCCAACCTTAAAGTGCAAGAAGAACCTTTTGCCAAGGGCCAAGTTGGAAGTTCAGCCATGGCATATAAGCGGAACCCAATGCGTTCTGAAAGAATGACTGGTCTTGCCCGCAAGCTCATGGGGCTGCCAGGTAATTTCTACGAGACTTATTCAAATCAATGGTTTGAAAGAACGCTTGATGATTCTGCAATTCGCCGCATGGATATTCCCCAGGCTTTTTTATTGGCTGACGCAATCCTGAGGTTGTTTATTAACATAACTGACGGAATGGTTGTTTATCCGAAACAAATTAAACGTCACCTCGACATGGAATTACCTTTTATGTCCACTGAGAAAATATTGATGGCATGTGTGGAAATGGGAAAAAGCCGTCAAGATATGCACGAGGTTATTAAGCTTCATTCGGTAGCAGCCGGAAAAGTTGTGAAAGAAGATGGTCAGGCTAATGACCTGCTCCAGCGCCTGGCAGATGATGAAAAAATTCCTTTTACAATTGCTCAACTTACAGAGCTTGTTGGTGATGGATCTGAATTTACCGGCAGGGCTGAGAATCAAACTGAATGGTACATTAAGGAAATCGTTTTACCTAAGTTGCAAGGATACGCTGACTTGATTGACCAAAAGGAAGAAATTTCCCTCAACGTATAATCCATTTTGAATAAACTATTTCTTCGAATAGCATCCCATCGCATTCACTTTCTCCGCTTTATTCTGGAAGGTTATGATGGATTAGCAGTATTGAGTACTCTCGATTCCAAGGAAGGGACTGTTGTTGTACACTACCCTCCTGCTTTGTTTAAAGATTTACTGGGACTATTAAGCGCTCTCGCCCCTGGTATTAAAAAATAGTCAGGGCGATTACAATGATAATGACTTCGCAAAAACAATACTTTATAGAAACATTTGGCTGCCAGATGAATGATCGGGATTCCGAAATTATGGGGCAGCTGCTAAGAGACTCGTCGTATGGTGTGGCCAGTGAGATTGAAAATGCCGACCTTATTATTGTAAACACCTGTAGCGTGCGAGAAAAAGCGGAGCAAAAAGCCTATAGCCTGCTCGGTCGCCTGAAGCACCTTAAGAAAAACAACCCTTCCCTGGTAATCGCCGTTACAGGATGTGTTGCGCAAGCGGATGGCGACAAATTGTTTAAGCGGATACCCCACGCAGATATTGTTGTCGGTCCCCAACAGATTTATGACTTGCCCATATTGGTGGAAGATTGTCTGAGACGTATTAAGCCACAAGTCGCAACTAAACTGTCCAGCTCTTTTTCCATCCCTCCTTTCTTGCCTGACATTGACACCGGATCTACGATTAAACGTTTTGTAACCATCATGCAGGGGTGTAATAATTTCTGCGCCTACTGCGTCGTACCTTTTACGCGTGGAAGAGAGATTAGCCGATCTTCAGAAGATATTTTGAGTGAAGTTAAGCATCTTGCCAACTCAGGGATTAAAGAAATAACTCTGTTGGGACAAAATGTTAACTCCTATGGCCCACCTTCCTTCCCTGATCTGCTCCGAGAAGTCGCCACTGTGCAAGGCGTTGAACGAATTCGTTTCACCACCTCACACCCCAAAGATTTATCTGAAGATTTGATGCGTTGTTTCAGCGAGATAGATAAGTTGTGCCCACATTTTCATCTTCCTGTCCAGTCAGGATCAGATGGTGTGTTGTCCCGCATGAACCGGAAATATACAAGTGAAGACTACCTGAACAAAGTACAACTCCTCCGTTCAAATTGTCCTGAAATTGCTTTAACCACAGATATTATCGTCGGTTTCCCCGGCGAATCAGATGATGATTTTGAGGCTACCATGCGTCTTGTTGAAGAGGTGCGGTACCACAGCGCTTTTTCATTCAAATACTCAGACCGGCCCCATGCACGCTCTGTTGATTTCCCAGATAAAGTCGAAGAACAGGTGAAAAGCGAAAGATTGGCTCGCTTACAAAAAAAGCAAAATGAAATATCCTTGGAACGCAACCAGGAGTATGCTGGTAAAATCCTCAACGTAATGGTCGAAGGCCAGGCAAAATCAGAGACACAATGGAGTGGCAGGGCTCCCACAAATCATATTGTCAATTTTACAGGTGGAAAAAACCTTCAAGCCGGTGATACCGTTTCTGTAGAGATTTCTGAAGGGTGTCTCAATTCCCTGCGTGGCACTATAGTTCTCGATTAAAACAAACTTCTCTGTCTCCCCTTTTTTTACATTCAGAAAACTTCACCTCTTTTGTTATTAAATATGAGGAGGGTTGCATGGTGTTGTCGAGATTCCTATACACACGGAACCCTTACATTTAATATCGATGAGAAACAAATCGATCCTTGTTTTTACAGGGCTTTTTGTGGTATTCATTTAGGAATCCGGTTACTTACCTCTGACCTCAGACTTTGGTTTTTAATAATGATCGACTTACACACCCATTGCCTGTTCAGTGATGGAGAATTGGTTCCAGCAGAGCATCTCCGTCGCGTAGAAATATTGGGATACGAAGCAATTGCCATCACTGACCATGCTGACTCATCCAATTTGGACTTTGTTATTCCACGTCTTGTCAAAGTGGCTGCCGAATTAAATAAACATAGCAGCACTCGCTTACTTCCCGGCATAGAGCTCACCCATATCCCTCCTGCAACTTTTCCATCCCTCACCGAAAAAGCACGTGAACTTGGGGCTTTAATTGTTGTTGGCCATGGGGAAACCGTTGTTGAGCCAGTTTTACCCGGCACTAATTTCGCGGCCATAGAAGCTGGCGTTGACATCCTGGCCCATCCTGGATTTATCTCAGAGGAAGATGCGGCTTTGGCAGCGGAGAAAGGTGTTTTGCTTGAATTGTCTGGACGTAAAGGACATTCCCTTACCAATGGCCATGTTGCAAAGGTTGCCCAAAAAACAGGCGCCCTGCTGGCAGTAAATGCAGATGCACATGGTCCAGGTGATTTTTTGAGTTCTCAAATGGCTGAAACTGTTGCCATGGGGGCAGGACTGTCCCGTGATGAATACCAGAAAATCCGACTGAACATGAAAGAACTTGTGGCAAAACTTTAGGATGTCGTAAACCTGAAGGTTGAAAATGGACAACCCGATAGCCGACATAAAACCCCAAGAGATAAAGCGTCAAACAGGTGAAGGTCAGTGGCAAAACCACACCCTCTTCTTTTGTGCTTTCTCTCATCGGGGCATGGTTCGCAAAGCCAATGAAGATGATTTCCTGGTATTACCCGATCGTGGGTTGTTTTGTGTTTCAGATGGCATGGGAGGCCATGAAAATGGAGTCATTGCAAGCCGAATGACCCTCAGCGGCGTTGAAAGATATTGCTCGTTCATGGATGATCCGGAAAATGCTACTCTTCCCCCAGGTGTTTTTGTCGACAAATTTCCCTCCGAACCACTTGAAGGCATGGCCCAATTTGCAAACTCGATGGTGCATCAAGAAGCAGCTGGCAAGACCATGGGGGCCACGCTTGTGGGGCTATATTTCCAAGACCTCGTAAAAATTGTCCATGTTGGCGACAGTCGTGTTTATCGAATGCGACAGGGAGTTCTTGAGCAACTTACCGAAGATCACTCATTTGTAAATGAGCTGTATGTCCGGGGAAAAATCACTAAGGAAGAAATGCGATCTCACCCTCGACGAAATGTCATCACCAAAGCCATTGGCACTGATTCCACCGTTTCCCCTACACTACAGAATATAGATGTAGCCTTTGGCGATCTTTTTCTACTCTGCTCTGATGGCTTGACCGGCATGTTAGATGATGCCGCCATCACCTCAATAATCAGTACTGGAAACGGACTGACCGGTATCGGCGAATCCTTGATAGATCAGGCAAATTCTGCAGGTGGAAAAGACAATGTAACTGTTATTTTAGTTTCAGTTCAATAAAGGACACCTTAATGGGTAATGAAAAAGCAAAACACTTATGGCATATCGAAGGTGGAATGAAAGAAGGCCGTCGACTGGATGTGCCCATTCACTCCTCACCCTTTTTTATTGGTCGAGATCAAAGTTGTCATCTCACCGTCACTGCTCCAGGTGTATCACGAAAACATTTGCAACTTGAAGTAGAAGACAAAAAGCTTTTTATATGTGATCTTGGCTCTACCAATGGGACTTTTGTAAATCGCACCAAAGTAAGTGGTCGAGTTGAAATTAAATCCGGCGATGCTGTTCACGTAGGACAAGAAGAACTTCGAGTGATTAAACAGGCAGGTCTTACTGATACCCAGAGTTTTGTGGTGGAAAATGATGTTGAATCAACGGTAATGATCAATATCAACGATCCTATGTTCGATCTGAAAGATGGGTTTGTTCGAGAAGAAAAAGAATTCAACGCAATGATAGCTGCTGAAGAAGTAGGCATAGTCTATCAACCATTGGTATCATTTACAGAAAAAAAAGTTATTGGATATGAGGCATTAGGGCGAGGCGTCAGAGAAGACTTGCCCATTTCTCCTGGTGGCTTGTTTGATATCGCCGAAAAGCTTGGAAAAGCAAAGGAGCTCAGTTCGGCCTTTCAAAACAAAGCCATGGAACACTGTCATGAGCTTCCCGGTACTCCATTGATTTTTGTTAACACTCACCCTGTTGAAGACCTCACCAGGGGGTTGAAAGATAATATCGAACAGATGCGAAAGGCCACAGCAGCATGGCGAGTGGTACTGGAAATTCATGAGTCAGCAGTCACAGATACCAAGATGATGCATGAGTTGAAAGCTATACTTCTCGACTATGAGGTGTTTCTGGCCTATGATGATTTCGGTGCGGGCCAGGCCCGGTGGAACGAATTAGTCGAGGTCCCACCTAATTATCTGAAATTCGATCTTCAACTTATCCGTGATATTCATAAAAAATCAGCCCAAAAGCAGGAGATGATCCGAAAACTGGTTGAAATATGCCTTGACCAGGGAGCTCATCCATTGGCGGAATGTGTAGAAAATGCAGAAGAATATGAAGTGTGTAAACGCCTTGGTTTCACACATGGACAGGGATGGCATTTTGGTAAACCAGCACCAGCTTCATATTTTACTAGCACAGAATGCGAAGGGCTTTAATTATTAAAAATATTCAAATGCCTAGATAATCAGCTAGCCACAACTAAAGGCGAATAGGACCATGGCGGAAATACCCACAATAATTGTCCAGATTATCCATATGGAAGGCCCTGAAAAGGGGAAGATCCAGGAAATAACGGATCACGAGATTTTTATTGGTCGAAGTTCTGATTGCCAGGTACGTTTTCCTTCGGATATGAAAGTGATATCCAGAAAACATGCTGCCATTCGGCGAGAAGGAAACCAATTTAAGATTGTTGACACAAGTTCTAACGGGACCATTGTTAATGGTAAGGCCGAGAAAGAAGTTGTTCTTAAAAATGGCGATGTCATTGCCATTTCCCAGGGTGGGCCAAAATTTAGTTTTCTCACCCGAATCGGTACTGGAACAACTCCTCCTCCCCCACCCCCTGAACAACCAGCACAACATGCTGCTCCGGTTGAAACACATCCTGTAGAGCCGCAACAGGTGCAACAACCTGTACAACTTCAACCAGTGCAACCGACACAACAGCACGTACCACCACAACCGGTCCAGCCGACACAACAGCCTGTACCACCTCAGCCGGTGCAGCCACAACCGCTGCAGCCAACACAACAACCTGTACAACCTCAGCAGGACCAGCCGACACCACAGCCTGTACAACCACAACCGGTGCAACCGACACAACAACCTGTACAACCACAACCGGCAGCGACCCAAGTCCCTCAGATGCAGAAGGTGAAGGCGCCACTCATCATTCAATATGGACCTACTCTACAAAATTTTGACGAACTACCGGTAACCATCGGCAATCAACCTGGTTGCCAGTGGTTTCTTGATCACCCTGGTATCTTAGGCCAGCAGATCCTCATTTGGTTTGATCAAGGTCAATATTGGGTCAAAGACCTCACTGGCAGAGGATTAGTTACAGTGCAAGGAATCCCAGCCGGAGAAGGCACTCTTCTCAACCCAGAGAATCAACTTTCATTCAGCCCACAGGGACCGATCTTCAAATTTTTAGGAAATGGCCGGCTTGCCGAAGTTGAAGCACCTCCTCAACCATCTCCTCAACAACAAGTTCAGCAACCACCATCATATTCTAATCAACAATCGCAACACCAGAATCCGGTTGAACATATGGCTGAGAATATTTCTAAAAAGGCAAAAAACCTTATAGGCAAATACTGGAAAAGGTAACTCTCTGTGAAAAAAGATAAATCCATTGAATTACCAGCCAATCAGCGCTTATTTATCGAGAACTCACAGGAGACCAGTGAACTCACAATTGTTGATGCTGACGGCAGGGTAAATCTTTCGGTCACCATCACTCCAGAAGGACCGGTACTTCACCTGACCGGCGGGTCTCTCATGTTACATACTGATGGGGATTTGGGTATTAACGCCAAACAGATTGACTTGCACGGCCGTGAAGGTGTTTCCCTCAGTACAGATGGTGACTTGAATGTGCATGCCCAGGGTGAAGTGGCCATTGCTGCTAAAAAACAATCAATTACCGCTGAGTTAGGCAATGTTGACATCAAAGCAAATGATGATGTCCAGCTTGATGGTGAAAGAATAAAAATGAATTGCTAAGTACCTTTCAACTCCCAGTCATTCAATCACCGCAATAGAGACTAATACGAACATTTTCTTGTTGGTTGAAAGCTGCATTTTTGGAGGAGTTTTTTTATCATGTCCATTTCCCGCGATGCCCGTGATACAGCCGCCTCTCTTTTTTATTTGGAACAACTCAATAAGCTGCGAGAAACTCAAATAAAAAAGGCATTGGCCGGCGAGGACATTGACTCGAGACATGAGTTCTTTAAGATTAAAGCTGATTTTCTCCTGGGTTATCTTGCCTGCTTCAAGTTTTGAATAATCGAGAATTTCATTAATTAAGGCAAGAAGGGCTTCTGCTTCTAAATCAATGACGCTTAACAGTTTCTGTTGACCAGAATCCAGGGAGGTGTCGTGCAACAACTCCGCCATGCCTATGATGCCATTCATGGGTGTTCTAATCTCATGGCTCATGTTGGCAAGAAATTCACCCTTAGCGCGAACCGCAGACTCTGCCTCTTCTCTGGCCTCTTCAAGTTCTGAAGTGTGGCGACGTGTCCATTTTAAAGACGTCATTGCAATAAATAGGGCCATTATCACACCAACAAAAACAAAAATAATTATGAAATGTTTACTTGTTTCAGTGGTCTGCTCCATATTGATCAAAGAATTTTGAAGATCAATCCCCTGCAAGTGATCTATGAGTTTTTTTCCAGCCAGATAGGCGGCCTGATATTTTATTTCCAGGTGTTTTATCTGCTCATCGTATTTATGACTGGCAGTGAGATATTTGGTGTGGGCTACTTTGCTGGTACCGCTAAAATAGAGGCCGAGCTGACTTAGGTTATGCTCCGCATCGGTTATAATTTTTTTCGCTTCAGCTAGTCGGTTGTTTGATATAAGAGCAGATATTTCGGTCGCATATCCATGAAGACGCTGGTGGAGAGGATCAATTTCTTCAAAGATAATCTCGGCTATATCTTGATCCTTGGGAGGATGTTCCATATACCATTTATAAAATCCGCAGTTGTGATAGTCCAATGTACCAACCAGCACTTTTTTCTTTTCAACCGATGCTTTCAAGGCTCGGACATACCAAACATGCTGCAATTCCCTTTCACGAATAACGTCATAAAGAGGACGGACCTCGCCCTTATACTCTGTCATGAACTCCAGAATATTCTTTCGTAATGGAATAAAACGATGCAGCTCGTAGTAAAAAGAATCAACTGAATCTAAAAACACCTCTGTTAAGTCTTCTTGTCGTGATGATATTGTTCGAGCCAACAGGCC
>CAYUCH010000030.1:0-34077 GCA_964443295.1 uncultured Desulfobulbia bacterium
ATAGAAGCAGATACTGTGCTACAGCCATAAACTAGCGCCATTCGGGACAGACCACGATTTTCCTCCTTAGTCATTGTTCACAGCAATTTTTCCACTTAATAACTCCTGCAGAGCTGTCTGCCTCTTACTGGTATCCTGCCTGTTGCCGGACGGCCATGGCCAGGGCTTTTCTCGTACCCACGAAAACCGCCATTTGCCTGGCTCTGGTAAGACCGGTGTAAATCAAATTCCTATAGAGCATTTTGAAATGCTGAGTAAGTACCGGTATGATCACTGCTTTGAATTCACTGCCCTGTGATTTGTGAATTGTAATAGCATAGGCCAAATCCAACTCCATGATGTCTTCTTTGCGATACTGTACCTCTCTGCCATCGGGGTAGAAAGAAATAACCGCGGTTAACTCCTCATTGTCAATGTGCTGTATCCTACCGATATCACCATTAAAAACATTGAGGTCGTAATTATTGCGACGGTGGATAACCCGGTCTCCCTCTCGGAAAACTCTCTCCCCCACTTGGAGTTGGTATTTACCGGTCTTGGGAGGATTGGCCGCCTGCTGAATAACTTTGTTGAGGTTGCCCGTTCCCAGACTTCCCCTAGTCATGGGCGAGAGAATCTGAATCTCCGTGTCTTTGCCACAATATTTGGGAATCCATTCCAGGTAGAGTTTTTTCACAACATCAACAGCGGTTAAACCATAATGCAATGACGACCATGGATGTACCTTTTTGAGAACCGCCCGTAATTCCTCAATATGTCCGTCAGCATTACACACTTTTTCAAGATCAACATGCTGAAATTTCTTAGGCACAGTAAAATCAGATTCATATGGGGAAGAAATATCCTCCAAGGTACGAAAGTCAAAAGGACTCCCCTCATTGGTGGTAAGACTTTCCAGCTCTGGAATCTGAAAATTTAAATGCCTTTTCACCTTGGTAATAAAACTAAGCTGCTCCTGGGTGGATTCATCGGAATCGAGAAAAAGACAGTCGGTACCGTCCTGCCAGATAGACGGATTTTTAAAGGGAGATACAATTTGGGGGGTATCTCCTTTGTTAATTTGATGTGCGCATTTGATGATCAGGGATTCTTTTGCCTGACGAAATACCTTGGTCAACCTGAAACATGGCACCACTTCCGAAGCAATAATATCCCTGAGAACATTTCCGGCTCCCACAGAAGGAAGTTGATCCGCATCACCGATGAAGAGCACCTGGCAACCGGTCGGCACAGCATTCAGTAAAGAAGCGGAAAGACTTATATCAAGCATTGAGCATTCATCAACAACCAGAAAATCTGCTTTCAGGGGCTGGTCTTCGTTTTTCTGAAAACCATTTCTTTGCCATTCCAGTAAGCGATGAATGGTCTTGGCCTCCCGACCTATGACCTCGCTCATCCGCTGGGCGGCCCGTCCAGTGGGCGCAGCCAGGAGAACTTTTAAATTCATGCCTTCCAGTAACCGGACAATAACAAGGGTGATGGTTGTCTTGCCGCTACCCGGTCCACCGGTGAGAACTGAAAAGCGATGTTGCACTGCACCCTGGACAGCATGGGATTGCTCATCACTCAAGGAGATTGACTTTTCCCGACAATACCTACTCACCCAGTTGGCAATCCGAGTTTTGTCTAACTTAGCTTTCCCGGTCAAAATCCTCAGCTTTTCCTGAACCGCATTTTCATCGAAATAGAGAGATTTGGAATAATAACATGATTCATTGCCATCTGAATTATGCAAAATCCGCACCCGGAGCTGATCTTCCTGCTCCATGACCTCCAATAATTCAGACAGCCACTGGCTGATATCCATGCTGAGAAGTTCAGCAACCCCAGCTTCGATTTGGTGCGCAGTGAGATAGCAATGACCTTGATCTCTGCCAGCGGCAAGTACATGCTTTATGGCAGCCATAATTCTCTGGGGACTATCAGTTGCCAGGCCAATACTCAAAGCAACCTTATCGGCGGAAAAGAAACCAATGCCATAAAAATCATTAGCCAGGCGGTAGGGATCTTGGGTGACCATGACAATTGCCTGGTCGCCATATTTTTTGTATATCCGCACCGCAAAAAGGGTGGATATGCCATGGCCCTGAAGGAACATCATAACCTCACGAACAGCCCGGTGTTCCTGCCAAGCCTCCTGAATAGAGGCTCGTTTTTTCTTGGCAATCCCCGGCACTTCGGCAAGTCGGGCAATGTGATGTTCAAAGATATCCAGGGTATCTTTTTTAAAATATCGAACAATTCTTCCAGCGGTCTTGGGACCAACGCCTTTTATCAAGCCGGATCCAAGGTATTTTTCAAGGGCGGCAGCTGAAGCCGGTTTTTTTTCAATTGCCTCGGTTGCTTTGAATTGTTTGCCGAATTTAGGATGCACGGTCCACGAGCCATGAAATTCCATGGTGGCCCCGGCAAACACCTTGGTCTGATGTACGGTAACGGTTTCTTGAGTGCCTGGGCTGTCAAACGGTTCTACCCGGAGAACCGACCAACCATTATCTGGATTATGATAGGTAATACGTTGAACGATGCCCCTGAGTTTTTCTGTAATAGGCGGCATAGAAAGATGATGAATTAAAGGTGAGTACTCTACTGATTTAACGAGTGAAATTATTTTATTAATATCTAGTGGCTTATAGAATACGGCTATAAGACATAGTTATTTCTGCCCTCGGTCCGTTTCAGGGTGTCCCAGCAGGGTGGATTTGATATAGAGTTCATCCAGAACATCCACCGGCTGAAAACGACCACTCTTCATTATGCTCTTATAACTGATCACAATATAATTCTTTCTTTTGCGATGAATGCTTCCATGAACAACAAGGCTTTTGTCACTTGCATCAGGATCAACGTCAAGAACGATATCAATACCCATGACAAAAGACTCCATGCGATATTTTTTAACTTCCAATGCTAATCGCACGAATTTATCCGAAAAATCAATGATCTGACAATCATGCCATGTTTTATCCTTGGACTTTTGCACTCGACCAGGGATATTTGTGTCAATACGTTTAAAGCGCCGATAGTCTACACATTCAAAAGACTCAAGATCCGGCTGTAATACAACCAGGTTTTGCTTGGCGTAAATACCGTGCTGCAGGGCAATGACTCGCTTCACTGTCGTATCAAGATGGGGGATCCCCTTAACTCCAGGGTTCCTGACAAACAAAGTAATAGTGTTCAGCCGTTTAAAATCATTGATTGTCCGCTCTTTGGCTTCCTCTTCGGTTTTTCCCTTTCCTCCTTTTCTAAAATCAACTTCCGTACGAGTAATCAAAGGCACAAGAATATTGAAGCTATGTACACTATCGATTTTTACCTCCACGCCATCAACACTGACAAGAAAATAGGTATTGCCTTCCTTTGTCTCTATGCGAATATCGTTGCTTGAATAGACCACGTGGTCATTAACTGCATAGGCAACAATAATGGTATCAATTTTGATGGACTTATGGTACTCGCAAAAATATTGAAGCCTTTGCCCTATGGGAAAAAATTGAAGAACCTGCGAAACTTCCTGGAAGCTGAAAACTGATGGACCTTTCTTTTTCGAACCCGATTCTTTCTGCAAAAGGCCGAATAATTTCATAATATACTCTCTTCTCTATGGTCCCCGAATTACCCTGGCCTTTCATTGCAAAAACGAAAAAAGCCTGGGGGTCGGTCTCGTGGCATCAATGCAGTGCTTTACTCTACAGCACACCCGCTGTCCTTATCTCACATTACTCAAGAATACAGCAAGGAACAGCATGTTGTGTGTCCTTAAAAAGGCCAACACCGTGAGTATAAGCCCTTTTGCAAGTAACATTTTAACGTTATTTCATGTTTAAAGAAAGAAAAGAAGTAACAAAAAACCAACCGCAAATATTGCCGTGGAGCCCACGGTAAAATTTCCAAGTCGATATTTCTGAAGAATCTGACCTTCAAGCTTACTGAGTTGCTCTCCACTCACTCCATGTAAATTACAGAACGGTTTTGCAATAGCCATAACTATGTGAGCCGGGCCATCCTTGAAAAATTTACTGAGCCAGGTGGTAAAATTTTGAACAATCAGGCGATGGCATAGGGTATTAATGCCATTTAATCCGAGTTCAAGCCCACGATAGAACAACTGGCTTCCCTTGCGGTAAAACCAGTCGGTATCAAGATTGATGGAGCGGATCTCAGCCGGATAGATACCGGAAAGCATCAACAGCGCAAAGGCAAGGGCTCCGAACATCAGGATTTGCAACTGGCCAACAACATGGGCGCCGGTATACGGAACATAGTCAACCGGGAATGGCAGGATATCATAGAGTGGCTGGGGGAAAGTGCCGATGCCCACACAGAGAAGGGCGGCAATCCCCATGGCAATCCGCATATTCCAAGGCGCCTCTTTAGGGCGCAGGCCGGAGTCGTGGCCGAAAAACATAAAGAATGGCACCTTGATACCGGCATGATGAAAAACGCCGGCTGATGCGAATTGCAGCATCAACCAGACCATCAACAACTGGCCATGGCCGGCGGCGCTGATGATCATTGACTTGCTGACAAATCCTGAAAATAGCGGAAAGGCACTGATCGAGGCCGCACCAATGATGCAGCAGATACAGGTGAAAGGCATATATTTGTAGAGACCGCCCAAGTCTGTACACTTGATCTTCCCGGTCCGATAGATCACGGCACCGGCGCTCATGAACAGCAATCCTTTGTACAAAATATGGGCAAAGGCATGACTGACCGCACCGTTGATCGCAAGCTGGGTGCCGATGCCGATACCGCACATCATAAAGCCTACTTGATTGATCAGGCTATAAGAAAGCACGCCGCGAATATCATTTTCCAGCACCGCATAAAAGATCGGCACGAAGGTCATGATCGCCCCAAGCCAGATTAACATTTCAGCCCCTGGAAAAGTGCGTGCCATCACATAAACGGCACTTTTCGTGGTAAAAGCGCTCAAGAAAACAGCGCCGGTATAGGAAGCAGCGGGGTAGGCGTCCTTAAGCCATGCATGAAATGGCGGGATTGCGGCGTTCACTGCGATGCCGATAAAAATCAGCCATGAGGACGGGCCGTTGAGGCCGATGTAATCCACGGCAACCGACCCGGTTTCATGCAGGTGCATGATGATACCGGCAAGCAGGAACAGCCCGCCGCAGAGATGGACCAATACATACCGGTAAGCGGCTTTGTTGGACTGTTTGTTTTGGGGGGCCAAAATGACAAATGTTGATGCGATGGCCATCAGCTCCCAAAAAATATACAGGGTAATAAAATCACCGGCAAAGGTTACACCCAAGGCGCTGCCGGCATAGATCATCGTTGCCGAGCCCTCGACCTTATTGTTGTTTTGCAGAGAGAAAAGGACTGCCAAAAAGCTGATGATACAGAAAATGTAGCCAAACACTCGGTTGAGGCGGTCGACATTGCACATGACCAAATCGATATCAAGGAAAGCAACCTGGCAATATGCCCCCTCGGGCATTGTGTGAACAATGCCAAAGGCTGCCAGTGGAGCGGCCAACAGGAGAACCTTGCGCAGGCTCCCGGGCAGCATGGGAACCATGAACGCTGCCGCTAGAAAAAGTATGGCCGGAGGCATCTCAATCATCATAGTAGTCCTCGCCCCTCATCAACAACTTCCGCAAAACTTTGGCGATCAGAACCAGCATGACACAGGAAATCAACCCGTAGGCGGCAAAAAAATTCGGCACACCGTCGAAGGCAAAGTCAGGATGTTTGGCGATGAAAAAATCCAGGCCGAGCAATATTGCCAGGGTAACGTAAAAAATACGGAGAAAGAGGATGAGGTTGCGTCTTTTGTCAAACCAGCCTGCCTTATCTTTCATCAGTGCCCCCCTCCGGATAACAGGCCACTGAAAGCCAACCCCAGGTAAATAGTGGCAAGGAGAAACACCAGGTAAAACGCCTTGCGATAGCCGGGCCATGGTGAATGACCGAGGAAAATTATTTCGCCATCGTCATTTTTTTTGATTTCGTCACCCATTGGTTTTCCTCTTAAATACCATCTGGTTACGGCAGGCCAATGGCAAGTTCGGCGAGCCGGTTAAACAGGTGCGGGTAAAAAAACAGCCCAATGGAAATTATCGCGGTGATGGCGGGCGGGATCACGCACAACCTGGGGGCTTCGGCCACCTTTTTTTCAAACATTGCCTCTTCATCAGAGCAGAAAAAGGCCTTGTAAACAATGGGCAGGAAATAGGCAGCGTTTAAAAATGAGGAGACCAGATAAATTACCAGTACCGGCCACATCTCGGCCTGCAAGGCGCCGCGCACCATCAGCAATTTGCTGATCAGGCCACCGGCAGGAGGCAGGCCGATAACCGAAAGCGAACCCAGGAAAAAGGCAATCATGGTGATTGGCATGCGGCGACCGATGCCGACCATCTCACTGATGTATTTTTTCCCCGTAGCTACAAAAATAGCACCGGCGCACATGAAGAGGGTGATCTTGCCCCCCCTGCACTCCCATGACAGATGCGAGACCAACACCAAGAATAATATATGAGAGCTGGCCAATGGTGGAGAAGGCAAGTCTCCGTTTCAGGTTATCTTGGGATAAAGCGATAAATGACGATACAATAACCGTGAAACCAGCTATCACGCAGACCACCACATTGAGATGCTGGGTAAAGAGGAGGGATATGCCAAATATTCCTGTCAAAACCCGCACAATTGAAAAAACTCCCACTTTAACAACTGCTACAGCATGTAACAGGGCAGATACCGGGGTGGGAGCGACCATGGCACCGGGCAGCCAAGAATGGAAAGGCATGATGCCCGCCTTGGCAAAGCCATAGAGGAACATGACCAGCAATACTCCCAGCAATACCGGCGAGGTATCGGCATTGAACACCCCGGCACTTGAAAACTCCAGGGTTCCGGCATTAATATAGGTGAGAATCATGGCCGGTAAAGCCAGTCCTATGGAAGTAGCCAGAAGATATGTGAGATATTTCCGGCCTCCGGTTCTCGCCTCCTTGTCCTGATGATGGGTGACCAGAGGATATGTTGACAATGAAAGCATCTCATAAAAAAGATACAGAGTGAAGAGATTACCGGCAAAAGCTACACCCAGAGTTGCCGATAATGCCGTGGCGAAACAGCAGAAATACCTGGTCTGGGCGTGCTCATTCAGGCCCCGCATATAACCGATGGAATAGATGGAAGTCACGATCCATAGTGACGAGGCCACCATGGCAAAAAGCATACCAAAACCATCCACTTTGAAGCGCAGGGTGATTCCGGGGAGTACTTGGCAGAGGTCATAAGTATGGGTATTGCCGGCAAGAATCCAACCGGCCATTGACATCACCAACAAAAGCTTAATGCCGGCAGCCAGGAAGGTCCAAACCTCCCGTAGGTTGGGCCATCTACCGCTGAGGGCAATAAACGGCACCGCAGCCAGGCTGACGGCCACGGCCAGGGCGGGAGTTGCGGCTATGAAAGGAACTGTTTCAGTCATAAGCTATAGGCCAACCGGTAGAGTATATTGAACGAGCCCCGATATTATTTCACTGGTGTATAAACCCATGGCAATGAGTAAACCGGCGGTGATGACCATGGGCACCAGCATGGTAAGTGGGGCCTCGGCCACTGCCACATGGTCATGATGGGGGGCTTTGCCCTCTGCATCAAAAACACCGAAATACCCGATCTCAATGAGTCGGAAAAACAGAACGGCATTAATCAAACTGGAACAGAGAAGTGCTGCGACAAAAATCCACTGACCTGCTTCAATACCGCCTTTAATCAGATACCATTTTGAGAAAAATCCACAGGTTGGCGGGATACCAATCATGGCAAAGGCCCCGACCAGAAAAACCCCTGCAGTCACCGGCATCTTACGAAAAACACCCCGCATTGCTTCCAAAGAGGAGTCACCGGTCTTAAAAATTATTGCCCCGATTGCCATGAACAGACAGGCGGTCATCAGTCCGTCAGCCATAATATGGTAGGTCGCACCGCTGAGACCGCTGGCATTTACCAACCAGACTCCACCCACCATATAGCCTACTTCGGCAACAATGATGTAGGTGAGCATTCGCTTGATATTATCCTGGGCCAGGGCTCCTATGGAGCCGGCAATAATGGCAGCGCTTGCCAACCAGACCACCGGACGGTTCCAGCCCATGACATCAACCACGTAAGCAACAGAGAACACCCCGAACATCAGGCGAATCATAATATAGACACTGACCTTGGTCATCAGGGGGGCAACCAGACAACTGGTAGTGGTGCTGGCCCGGGTATAGGCATTGGGCAGCCAGCCATGCAGCGGGAAAAAGGCCATTTTTATCCAGACGCCCACCATGATCAAAATAAAACCAACCCGGATACTTTCAGAATGGAGTAATTCCGGCAAGGAGAGAAAAGTGGCCAACTCGGCCATATTCAACGTACCGGTCTTGATATAAAGGTAACCAACCCCCAGAAGATAGAGGCAGGCACCAATGGTCCCCATCATGACGTATTTAAAGGTGGCGTAATAGGCAAAACCTCTACCTCTTGCCAAAAGGGCGTAGCTCGCCAGGGCGGAAATCTCAAGCAGAACGTAGAGGTTAAAGGCGTCACCGGTGGCGGTGATTCCCAGGAGGCCGGTGACCAGCAAGAGAAACAGGGTGTAATAATGGTGGATACGGTCGGGAATCTCCTGGCGCACCGACTCTTTCGAATAGATTGCCACCAGCAGAGATACCCCGGAAATGAGAACCATGACCATACTGTTCAGCTGATCAAGGACCAGTTCAATGCCAAATGGAGGCGGCCAGTCACCCATGCGGTAATGGAGTTTTATCGGACTGCCGAACACATGTTGCAGGGTGCCGACGGCTGCGGCAAAGGAAAGCCCTAAAATCACCACCAGCAATCCATAGGCGATATTCCGGTGCAGTGCCCCGAATATGCTAATGGCAAAGGCTCCCAGAAGCGGAACAACTATGATCAGGACTGATAATTGTTCCGGACTCATTCGTCAATGGTCTCCAGAATTTCGTCTTCTTCAATGGTACGGTGGACCCGATACACCTTCTGTAGAATAGCCAGGGCTACGCCCAGTGTACTCACCCCGACCACAATGGCCGTGAGCATGAGAACGTGGGGAAGCGGGTTGGCATATTGTACCGCTTCAATGGCATGCTCCACCGCGTGGTCGCTATGCCCATGGGACAGAATGGGGATGGTGGCTCCCTTCTTTTCGCCAATTGAAACATAAAAAAGAATAATGGCAGCCTGGAAGATGGACATGCCGATAACCTTTTTCATCAGGTTATTTTTGGCAATCATGCCATACAACCCGATGAGAAGCAGGATAATGGCAGCCCAGTAATTATATTTGCCGATTATGTATTGAAGAGTTTCTTCCATTCTTTTTAGCTTCTTAGATAGTTTCGTCGCAATCAGCGACGCTTTCAATCTTTTTACATTCTTAGGCTGAAGGCTGAAGACTGAAGGGTTGGCGATTTTTACTTTTTCAACTTCAGCCTTAAAACCAAAAACTTCACAGGTGCCGGAGATTTTCGTAAGCAGGTCGGGCAATAATAGTCTTTCCCTATATTGCTTGGCCTGCTTACGGAAAGATTCGGTGCCTGTGGATGTTTTTAAAGCCCTTCGTCCAGATCTCCACCTGAAGCCAAATCAACATAGAGAGAAAACATGATGCACAGCACGGTGATGGCAACACCTATCTCCACCCCGAGCATGCCGTGGGAATGGGCCTCCACCTCTGTTATTCCCAATGGCTTGGCCCAAGCAGCATAGGCCAGAAAATTTCTGCCAAGGACTAGACATATGGCGCCGATACCGGCGTAAATCAGCACACCCATCGCTGAACCGATGAGCACTATCTTTTCTTTAAATCGATCAAGGGCTTCCTGGATATCGTAGGAAATAGCCAAGAGGATCATACTGGCCCCCAAAATCACACCGCCCTGGAAGCCTCCACCCGGACTATGATGACCATGGGCAACAACATAGAGTGCAAATATTTGCATGACCGGTACAAGCAGACGCGAAGCAGTTTGCAGAATGACATCGGCATCAGGCCTTTTTGGGCGTGGTTTGATTACCTTTTCATCCTGCCGGTGGGTACGGCGTAAAATGGTGAGCACCGTAATCCCGGCACAAAAGATAACTACAGCCTCAAACATGGTGTCATAACCACGATAATCTGCCAGCACAGCGGTGACGATATTGGGAACAGAGGTCTCCTCCATTGATTTTTCCAGGTAATGGGGGGAAAGATGCGTTGATGCCGGTGAATTTGGATCACCCCATTCAGGTAGGTCTTCCGCTGCCCGCAAAAGCAGGATACCCAGAGCAACGATTATGAGTAATGCGGCTTTTTTCACTATGCTACCTTAATATAAAATCCGGAGGGCATCCCCCTGTGGTTGCCCATTTTTTCCAACCAGCTTCCAGTCTTCAGCCTAAACACCTCTACTTAGTGTCTGTCCAGAGATGAGACATATGGGCAGACACTATCAATCTTTCGACTTCCTCTTTACATGCAGGGCCGTTCCCAGGAATAACCCCGTACTGACTCCTGCTCCCACCGCAGCCTCGGTAAAAGCAACATCAACCGCATGCATCTCGGTCCACAAAAGACACATGAGAAAGCTGAAGGCACCGGCAATCACTGCACAACTCACCAAGTCTTTCAACGACAGGGCGGCAATGGCGCAGATGATCACCATGGGCAGAATAAGCAGGTCAAATTGCCAGAGCAGGCTCGCATCCCAGGTCATGATTTTTCCTCCTCCGAGGAGCCTTCCCCAGGTGTCCAGAGACACCCCTCTCCTTTTTTCCAGTGACGTACCTTTGCCTCATAACCGGCATCCATGATGGCATGGGTTGCTGTGGGACTAGCGATAAATACAAAAATACAGATAATAAGAATCTTGCCGCTGACCAGAGCCGCTTCCCAGGATAAGTGGTGCAGATTATAGAGAGCAAGGGCCAGCAACATAAGCATGACACTGAGAGTATCCCCTTTCCCCGCCGCATGAGTACGGCAGTAAAAATCAGGGAAACGAAGCAGACCAACCGTTGTGCCAAAAAAGAAAAAGAGCCCCACGGCCATCAAAACAATCACCACAACATCTAGCATATCGGCCCCCTTCCCCTTTCATCTTCTTCAAGCTGCACTTGCTTATGGCGTTGAAAAAAACGTGCCGCTGCAAGAGAGGCGATAAAATTCAACAGGGCATAGCACAGGGCAATATCAACAAACATATCAACCCGATGATAAAGGGTACCAATGAGAACAATAAGCACTGTGGTTTTAGTACCAATGACATTGACCCCGAGAATACGGTCAAGAGGAGTTGGCCCCTGCACGGCACGATAGAGGGCAAGCAACATCAGCAGCAGAATGAGAACACCTGTAGATATAAAAAATCCTTCCATGGAGAGTCTCACTTATACTCCGGCAGATAACACATGTTATCTTTTTCAAAAACTCCAGCAACCCGTCTTTCCATATCACTCACATTACTGAGATCAGCCAGTTCGCCGGCCGCTTTTCTGCTGATCGCATGCACATAAATCATATCATCCTGGATACGGATGGTTACCGTCCCTGGTGTAAGGGTGATAGAATTAGCAAGAATAAATCGTGAGAAATCATTTCTCAACACTGTACGAAATGAAAAAATATGGGGATCGAGTTGTGCATTAAAACGGCGGCCGGATAAAGCCAAGCCCACCACATGGAAATTGGCAATGAGGATTTGATACAGAAGCCATATTGTATGGCCGAGGAAACGCCAGACCTCGCCAATACGGCTTAAAAACTTCTTTTCTCTATCCTGGAAAAAAAGACTACTGGAAAGCAAGGCGACGAGGGCACTGGACAGGACACCCAAGCTTAAATGAAAGAGATCGAGCTTGCCTGAAAAAAGCACCCACAAAGCAAAAAACAAAATGAATGAGACAATTCCAAACAACAGCCACTCTCCCTGGAAAAAAGCTGTCAAACGAATAGGTTATGACATGATATACCACAAACTGGACTCATTTTGGAATTATTTTCTGTGATGAACTACGTGGTAAAAAAATAAAAAAGGCCCGAGATCACTCCCGGGCCTTCTTCATTACCTGTCTATTATTTTACTCTACCGTAAAATCACCAACTGTTTCGCTGAATGTATCGTTCCATGGTGTGATGGTTAGTACAACGGATCCTGACTGCGCTCCAGGAGGTATTTCAAATTCAATGGCATCAAACGAACTGGAAACAACATTAGCATCCATGCCATTAACAGTTACCTGAGGGGGTGAATATTCGCACGATGAATATATACTTCCCCGAAATTTATAGGGATAGCAAAAATTCTCTCCGGAGATTGTAGCATGCGTTCCTTCAGGACCTTGCTCCGGTGTCATGCCAGTGAATACCGGGTCGACTACTATATTAAGCACTGTATCACTAGTTACTTCGCCCCAAGGATTTGTAATCGTGATCGGCCCGGTAACAGCACCTTCCGGCACTATAAAATACATAAAATTGGGTACAACAGATGCCGGACTTACCGTGACTGACCCAATTGATATGGTTGTCTCGACACTATTTGTACTCCCGCATTCATTCAGGCAGAAATTTGACCCGTTAAGATATACATATTCCCCTGGCTCAGCAGTCATCGAGGATATCAATGAAATAGTTGGCGGTAAACTTGCTTCTACCGTAAATTCCCCCACTGTCTCGCTGAAGATACCGTCGCTCCATGTATCAATGGTAAGAACGACAGGCCCGGATTGGGCTCCAGAGGGTATTTCAAATTCAATGGCGTCAAATGAACTGGAAACAATATTTGCATCCATATCGTTGACGGTTACCTGGGGAGGCCAAGTATCGCACGACGACAACACCTCCCCACGAAATTGATAGGGATAACAGAAATTCTCTCCAGTAATAGTGACATGCAAACCAACCGGCCCGCTGGCAGGCGAAACCCCATGCACAATCGGCAACTCTGGTATGTAAAGTGGGCCTTCACTCAGAGCTTCGCCCCCGGGAGCCTCTATTCTTATTGGAGCGGTTGTGGCCCCTTCCGGAACGACAAAATAAGCAAAGCCGTCCATCACATACAATGTTTCCGCCATTACATCGCCAACGTAGATGCTTAAGTCGGGACTGCCCGTCTGATTACAATTGTCCAAGCAGAACCCAGAACCATACAGGTAGACATAACTTCCGATCGATGCAGGGTTTGGGGAAAAGGACGAAATTTCCGGAGCAGGAGCAGGAACTCCTGGACTCATAAGAACATGAATTTCCACCTCCGTTCTCCCACCCCTAATGAATAGAATATCATCAATATTATCAGCGTTGATATCACCCAAGGTGTTCAAATTATGAACTGCTCTGCCAGCAGTTCCTGGTCTTTGCAAATGAAAACGTATGGCTTGAGAACCATCGACTCCACTGAAGACATATAGTTCACTGTTCATAACATCACCAAAATCATCAAATCGAAAGCCCCATGGTGCGAGTATCATAATATCGGGAATGGTATCATTACCAAGGTTAACCTTACTTATTTGAGCGCCGAATGCGTCATAGTCCTGGTGCTGGCGCCATTCGAAAATCGTAGTTCCGTCTGCACCTGACAGAGCCATGCCGACACCAGCAGAACGACCTGTGGCATCAGGCCTTGTGGGTATTATCGCCGACCAACCGCTTGTTAAGAAATCGGGAACGCCATCGCTATTCAAGTCACCAATCCCATCAACATCATGTCCAATCATATCCAATTCATTCTCTGCAGTTCGGCTCAGCAATTCTTGACCGGTTTCAGCAGAATAAATTAATACGCGACCATATGAAAATGGAAACGAAATAGGCTCAGCCCCGCCGACAACAATATCAGGCAAGCCTCCCCCATCCATGTCCCCGGCAATCGCCAAACTCCGGCCAATAACATCTGAACCTTGAGCATCGAAACGCGTGATCAGGCTCCCGTCCACGCCGGAAATGATTTCAATTTTATCCATAGACCTGGTAGCGACTACGATATCTGGGGTGAGGTCTCCATTGAAATCCGTACCCCCTGCTACCTTTGGCAAAACAACATGAATAGCGCTACTCGTGACTGTGGTCGACATATCCCAACGATTAATTGAAGAACCGTCAACTCCGGAAAAAACCATCAAAGAGTAGGTTAGTGAATTTGTTTCAAGCCCGGAGGTTACCACGATGTCGTGAACTCCATCGCCATTCATGTCGCCGGCGTCGCTGCAGTCTTCTCCAAAGAAAAACACATCCGCCGGGGCGGCAATGGTGTAAAGTAAAGACTGGGTTTTGCCGGAATATATCTGCAGGGACCCGCCGGTCTGCCCTGTTCCGTTGGTGAGACTTACTGCAAAGTCGGTAATATCATCTCCATCGACATCCTGCAGAGCCGTGGCACACGAAACTTTAAACTCAGCCTGGGAGGCCACTATGTTATCTTGCCACGGTTTCACCGCAGGATCCAGTCCATCACCGGCATAGTCATATTCCAGACCATCATCAAAACCATCATTGTCGGTATCGGTGGCCAGAGGGTTAAGATCCACGCCGGAAAGATATACCGAACAATCTCCATCAAAACAAACTTCTATTCCGTCAGGCAGTGTATCGCCATCTGTGTCTGGATTAAAAGGATCCGTCCCAATATTATCTTCAAGTGCATTCTCCAGGCCGTCTTCATCAACATCCATATTTTCATAGACTAAACCTGAAACACTTGCCAATCCAGGATCGCTGAATCCGCTAGCCATAGCAGTTATATCAAGAGTGACATCGCCTAATGTCCCGGGCTCCCAAGTGTTGGCGTAAAGGCCGTCATCTGCATTTCCATCATCATGCAAACCGTCATCGTATAGCACCAGATTGGGTTCGCCATTATCAAAGCTGACAGAAACCGTACCACCGATTATTGAACTGCCACAGGAATAGAGATAACCGCTTATTGAAAATGGATAAGTAATATCAAAATAAGCATCATATCTTGCTTCGAAATTTCCACCAGGCTTTGCGAGTAAAAACTGCAACTCACTGGAATCACATAGCAAAGCGTTATTAATGTTAAGACGTCGCCCAGTTGTTGTAATTCCAGCAAGAGAAGGAATAAAGTCGCCATGGCTCAGGAGGGCGCGAAGCTCGATTGCTGAAAGAGTATTATCTTGGGCCAGCAGAAGACCTGCTGCACCGGCAACATGCGGTGATGCCATTGAAGTTCCATTAAAAATTGAATACGTGTTATTTGGAGTGGTACTCAATATATTGACTCCGGGAGCACCAATATCAACCGAATTAGCGCCAAAGCATGAAAAGGAGGCAAGGTCGTCGTTATGGTCGGTTGCCGCAACGGAAATGATGTTGGGGAGGTCATAAGAACAAGGGTAAGGCGGAGCCGCGTCGTTATCGGTACCGTAATTTCCAGCCGCAGCCACGAACAATGAATCTGCAGCCTCGGCATAGGCAATGGCATCCTCAATTGCACCGGCCAGCTGGGTTGCTCCCCAGCTATTGTTCATTATTCGGGCGCCATTATCGGCGGCATAAATAATTGCTTGAGCAGCACCGGCTTCAGTTCCGTCGCCAAGAGAACCACTGTCAATCCTTCCATCGCCGTCCATTATTTTCACAGCCATAATCCGGGCTTGCCAGTTAACCCCGGTTACGCCAATGCCATTGTTGCCAACCGCTGCAATGGTACCGGAAACGTGGGTACCGTGTCCATGATCGTCGTATGGCTCACCAACATCGTTGAAAAAATCATAGCCATGCACATCATCCACGAAACCGTTTTCATCATCGTCAATGCCATTTCCGGGAATTTCTCCTGGATTCACCCAAATATTGGCAGCCAGGTCCGGATGGGTGTAGTCAACCCCTGTGTCAATCACGGCTATTAGAACGCTTTCATTTCCCTGTTGAATATCCCAGGCCTCTGTTGCATCTATATCGGCGTCAATTACACCATCTGTCTGGCCAATGTTGTGCAGCCCCCATAACTCAGAAAAATCGGGATCATTGGGAGTCGCGTATAAGGTGATCGGATGATTGACCTCAGCACGTTCCACCTGTGGATCCTCTTGGAGCCGTTCAAGGACTTCTAGAGGATTGGCGCCTTTGTCAAGGGTGATAATATACCAGCGTTTAGCGCCGCGCGGGTCCTCTTTTGCTTTTTTGCTCGATTTTTGCATTACATTTTTTGTTTTCTTGCTCGAACGATGCAGTGGCCTGAATTTCGTAATTCCTGCCGCTTTAAGTGCGCCAATTGAACCTGAATTGCCCTTTAGCGATTTTTGGGTCTCTGAATTGCTATTAAACGCTTCCATTTCCCCTAAATCAGCATTTTTTTCAATTTTACTAAAATCTCAACGGGTTTAGACTGATCATTATCGGTAAATAAATCTTGAGGTAAACGCACATATCCCTCATTGTTTGCTGGTCCAGAATATGCCACCTGTAGTGGCATCAAAATAGATACAAGGAAAATCAATAAAAAACGCCAAGGGATTGAAAACATAACTAACCTCCATTTTCTCGGAATGAACACATCTTTAACGATTTCTTCTTCGACCTTTTTGATCCTGACACTTTCAAAGTCACTCACCATCTAAGCCGCTCAATATTTGCCAACCATTCCAAACCTGAATGCATGAAAAAAAATTAAAAAGAACAACGCCAATAACGAAACGTAAATTGATTTGACCATTTTCCGATTCCTCAGATGTAGAAATTCATCTTCCCCTAACCAACTTTAGGGACTTTTTGATGTCAAATTCATCTTTCATCATTTCAACGTTGAGACATTACAGCATGCAAAAACAATGCCATACACTTGACAGGCATAATAATTATAGTATTCACAATATGTTACGTAATAAGTAGAAATTTAAGGGAATATTCAAGTTGTTCGGATTCCTGGAATCCGGTCCAGAATTCCGGAAATTGTCAGGATGATCTCCTTAAACGCCAACTCTGAAAGATAAAGATCCAAGAAATGCACCTGTTTAACACTCCTGCTTAATGAATGACTTAAAATACACTACTTGCTTTACGCACTCATCTGCTGAGAAAAATCAGAACAGACACACCAGGACTGTGATATCATGCAATCATAGGGTAACTTGAAGAAAACGAAAAGCATTTGGTGAAGCCATGAAAAAAAGCCTTCGAGTAAAATTCACCGTGGCAATGGCAACAAGTGTCGCTCTTGTTATTGCCGCTCTTTTCACCTGGATGCATCGGGAGTCAACTTCCGCAATTATTTCCCAACTTGACCGGCAGGCTCGTGCCCTTCTCACTCAAGTTGTTATCACCAGATCATGGATTGCAGACCATGGTGGCCTGTACGTTTTAAAGCAAGACCAGATGCAGACAAGCCCATACCTGCCGGACACGGATATTCAAGACCGTACCGGCAAAACGTATCTGTTTCGAAATCCAGCCATGGTCACCAGGGAAATTTCCGGTTATGCGTCTGACAAGGGTCTTTACCGTTTCCGACTTTCCAGTTTAGACCCCATAAATCCTGGCAATACCCCTCTACCCTTTGAAAAAAATGCCTTGGTCCAATTTCAAGAACAGGGCTTTGAAAAAACAAAAGACGGCATTATCAGCATAGGCTATGAAAATGGCCATAAAGCATATCGCATAATCATGCCTGTTCAGGTCCAAAAAGCCTGCCTCTCCTGTCATGCCGAACACGGATATCGTGAAGGCGAAATTCGCGGCGGACTCAGTGTCATCATTTCTATGGATGAAGCCCAGCGCGCTATTACAAAAAGCTTATGGTTTCATATTGCCTCGGCTCTCGGTATCATCTTTTTGATTCTCGTTCTTCTTTTCTCATTAATCAAGCGTCACATTCTCTCACCAATTGAACATTTGCACTCCGTGGCCAATAGAATGAAAGACGGTGAAATCCACCTGAAAGCAGAGCTCAACACAGGTGACGAACTTGAAGAGTTAGCCAATGCCTATAACAGCATGACCGAACAACTTAAAAGAGGATATGAAGGTTCACTGAATTCCCTTATAGCTGCTATTGATGCCAGAGATCCGTACACAAAAGGTCATACTGCCAGAGTTGCTCAATACGCTGTTGCCATTGCAAAAGAAATGGGTGTTTCCGATGAAAAACTTGATGAAATCCGGATCGGCGCTATCCTTCATGATGTCGGCAAAATAGGTCTACCCGACGAAATCCTGCAGAAAGACAACCCCCTTACCAACTCGGAACGAGCCATCATGCATGACCATGTACAAAAAGGCGTGGATATTATCAGTGATGCCGATTTTCTCCTCTGCACAATACCAGCCATCCTCCATCATCATGAGCGGTACGACGGTACAGGATACCCAAATGGATTAAATGGTGAACAACTTCCCCTGATCTCGAAAATCATGGCAGTGGCAGATACCTTTGATGCCATGACAACAGATCGCCCCTACAGAAAAGCCTTGCCCCATGATAAAGCCATAGAAGAGATTAAAAAGGGAGCAGGCAGTCAATTCGATCCAGAGGTGGTTAAGGGGTTCTGCTCAGCACATAAAAATGGAAATCTGGGGATAGAATAAAGAATCCATGAAAACAACCAATCCGCCAAACAATACAGTTCAAATTAAAGCCGTGCTTGCCCTGCTACTGGTGTTTTTATTCACATCAATCTATTGGCTCTATTCCCAGAAAGAGCGTGCCCCTCCCCAGATGACTGTTGAGCAAAAAAAGGAAAGATTCAAATCTCTTCTTGTGCCTGCTGTGGACGAAGTGTATGCCGACCTCATGGAGCAATATGAAGATGTATCACATTCGTTGCAAAACGGTAACCAAAGCAAAAAAATAGATGCATTAAAAAAAGAGTATAAAACAACAGATAACCACGAGTTGTTGATGGCCCTTATGCCTCATCCCAAAAGCATTACCTTGGCTCAAGCGGCAATGGAGAGTTCCTGGGCCACGTCCCGGTTTTTTAGAGAAGCGAATAACGTCTTTGGCGTTTGGTCATTCAATGAGAATGAACCAAGAATAGCAGCTGAAAAAAAGCGAGGTGACAAGACAATTTGGGTGAAAAAATATCCATCTATTAAAGCATCTATTCGTGATTATTATCGCACCTTGGCTCGAGGCGATGCCTATTCTGATTTCCGAAAACTGAAAATGCGAACCAATGATCCCTTTTTGTTGGTCAAGAAGTTAGACAACTATTCTGAAAAAGGGACAGAATATGGCCGAGAACTTGGTCAAATAATCCGCTACAATAAATTTCAGACTTATGACCAACAAGATATTACCAGGCAATAGCAAACATGATTTATGACCTCCCTGTAAAACAACTCAAGATTGGCTTGTACGTTATTATGCCGGTGAAATGGATGAACCATCCTTTTCTTCGCAACCAGTTTTTAATCAAAACTGATCGGGATCTTGAACAAGTCCGTGAGTGCGGCGTTAAGACTGTACAGGTGGATTCAGCCAAATCCATGGCTTCTCTGGATTTTCAGGCAATAACCCATCCAGTAGAGAAAAAAAAGATTGTCAAGCCCAGAGAAGATTACCATCGCCAGCCACCGGAAGACTGGAACCCTGAAAAGCTGATGACCGAAGAGTTGCGTGATGTCATCCATGATGAAAGTCTGCCTCCAGAAGAAAAATCTGCAGCAGTATACAAACAGTCGGTGAAAATACTGGATAATGTGTTTGAAAACCCTTCTGCCGAGGTGATCAAAGAATCCAAAAAAGCAATTTCCGAAGTGGCTGACTTGATTCTCCATGATGAAGAGACCAGTCAAAACCTACTCCGCATCACATCACATGATTTTTATACATATACCCATTCGGTCAATGTCGGCATCATGGCCATTTATCTGGCTAAACGGTTGTATGGCAATGACACATCCCATGATCTGCGCGAGCTGGGCGCTGCCTTTTTTCTCCATGATCTTGGAAAAATCAATGTGGATCCCGACGTTCTGAACAAACCGGCCAGGTTGACAGAAGATGAAATGAAACACATGCGGATCCATCCTTACCAGAGCTATAAAATCCTTGAAGCAACCGGTAATCTTTCGGAAGAATGCCGGGTAATCTGCATGCAGCACCATGAACGTGAGGACGGCACAGGGTACCCAAGACGATTAAAAGGCGACGAGATCCATGATTATGGCCGTATCTGCTGCATCGCCGATGTATTTGATGCACTGACTGCGGAACGTTCATATAAACGCTCACTTTCGCCATTTGAAGCGCTCACCATTATGAAGGAAGAGATGCTGGGCTTTTTCCATGAAGAGATTTTTGAGAATTTTGTCCTGCTTTTTACAGAGAGCAAATCATAACTCCCCTCTGCCTCACCGCCGAACCGGGCAGTTGCGTGAGCCTGGCCGGATCCTCCGGTGTAGGAAAAACCATGCTGCTCCAGGCATAGTCCTGCATATCCACAATGTTATGGAAATCGAAAAAAATTCCGTGCAATCGGTTATGAATTGAGCAATCCAAAATGGTAAACGGGCGTTGGTGAAGGGAGCAATATTCGTCGCATTGCCATGAACATAAGTACCCCCCAATACCCCTTTTTTCACCTTCACCCTGGGCCACCCTTGACAAGCATCTAATCGTCGGATATACCATGCCATTCGTATTTTATTGAAAACTGTAAAAATGAACATTTCAGCAGTTTTTTGGCCTGCCGGCCAGATGGTAAAAAACAATTTCTTATCATCCATTTTCTTACCAATATTATTGAGGTAACACGGCTTTGATCACATTTCTATCTAACTACTACCCACTGATCATCCCTCTGGCCCCGCTCGTCGTTGCGGCCCTCACCGCGCTTTCACGTCATGATAAGAACGCTGATCACAGCAAGGTTTCCTTTTGGCTCCTTGTCACTGGCGTCATAACTTCACTCATGATTCTTTGGCGGGTTAGCCAGACCCTAGAGCCAGTTCGTCTTGTTTTGTTTACCTGGCCATGGGAGGTCTTGCCGGTGGTGGAACTATCCATCGATCGCTTGGCTGCCATTATGATGCTGGTCATCTCGACAATCGGCACCCTGCTTTTTCGCTATTCTAATCGGTACCTGCAGGGCGATCCCCAGAAACCCCTCTATCAGGTTTTGTTGACGACCGCCGTTTCGTCACTGCTTTTCATGGTCTCCAGCGCAGATCTCCTGACCCTCTTTATTATGTGGCAATTACTGAGCTGGGTCCTGTCCTTGCTTTCGCACAACTACTCACATACCCCAACAGCCCAGGCTTCCTTTCGAACCTTCATCATGCTACGGTTCGGGGACATTGCATTCCTCTCCGGAATTGTACTGGCTTATCACCTGTGGGGAACTATCCAGTTCGCGCCACTGTTCGAGCGAGCCATGGCTGATCCAATGCAGATAACTCTGCTTGGTGGCCTCAAGATGACCGGCGCTACTGCTGTTACAATGCTCATCTTCATCGGAGGGATGAGTAAATCAGCCCAATTCCCGCTTCACATGTGGTTACCGGAATCACTTTACGCGCCCACTCCTATCCATGCACTCTTGCATGCGGGTATCATCAATGCCGGTGGATTTCTACTTAACCGCATGGCTCCGATGTACTCCCTCAGTACTCCGACGCTTCACGTCGTGTTCGTTATTGGTCTGCTCACAGCGATCCTCGGCACAAGTATGATGCTGACACAGAACGATATCAAAAAGACCTTGGGATACTCCACCATCGGCCAGATGGGCTATATGATTATGGAGTGCGGACTCGGGGCCTACTCGTTAGCTGTCTTTCACCTCATCGCCCACGGACTGTTCAAGGGATCGATTTTCCTTAACTGCGCCGACGTGATTCATCAGGCCCGCCAGGATCCTTCACGGCCACCGCATGCGATAAAAAAGGAAAAAATGGAAGAGGAATCAAAGGGATGGGTGCCTGCTCTTATCGTGTCACTGGTATTGCCACTAGTGCTTGTCACCGCAGCACACTATTACCTGGATATCGCGATTCTGAACTACCATGGACTTTTGATCTTCCTGCTCTTCAGCTGGGTCACCGCCTCACACGCAACCTTGACACTCTTCCATTCCAACGTTCAGCATTCCATGACCTTACACGGATATGTACTGATGGGAGTCGGTATTATCTCAACAGCCTACCTGTTCGCAGCTGAGGCCTTTACCCACTATCTCTACCCAGACCCAGCAGTCGTCGCAGCCCACTTTCAGGCCGGCGCCCTGCCAATATGGGCATTTATTCTGGTAGTTGCGTTGTTTATTGCTTCGATTACAGGCGGCTGGTTCTTCGTGTACGCCCATCGCTCCCTTACGCAAGGCCATATATTGCCAGGAAACATGATCATACACATGTATCTGTTCTTCGCAAACCGGTTGTATCTCGACGGAGTGGCCCTGAGAATAAATGGCGCTCTTGCCCGCGCTGGAAAAGCTCTTGATCGATCCAAGGTTGCCTACTTTGCACTCGCAGCCATAGCCTTGATCGTTGCTGGCATGAATATGCCGCAGCAGCTCATTGGTATCTTCGCTGCAGGACTATTTCTACCTCTGTTCCCCTTCAATGCCCTCTATGTGGAGGTACTGACTCGTGCGCCCCGGAAACTGACTGTCGCGGCATCTATCCTGATGCCGGTCATCGGAATTAATGTGGCGTCCTCACAGATTCAGAACTTGCCTCAGGGAGCACTTTCAACAATCGGGATTCTGGCAGCGATTGGTGCTGTGTGGGGATCTATTAAAGCGATGACACAAATCCGAGTCTTAAAATTGCTGGCCTATGCCGGACTCGCTCTGTACTCCGTTTTTTGGTGGCATGTCGCTCAGGCCGGTTCGCTTACATCCCCGTCGATTTTATACATTTCTGCGGTGACGCTTGCGCTCGCCGGGCTGACGTTTGGCTGGGATCGCCTTCGTGCCCGTTACGGTGATCTGGACTTAAACCAGATCGGAGGACTGTGCCGGCCCATGCCGCGCTTTGCCCTCTGTATGGGCCTGTTGATTATGGCCGTTGTGGGATTACCACCGTTTGCACTGTTTTTCAGTTATCTAGTAATGTTGTTCAGCCCGTCGACCACGATGTCGGCAGGCCTGGTTGCCATCATCGCGGCCTGGTTCGCCGCATCCTGGTATATGTTTTCAATGATGAAGAGCCTCCTGTTTGGTCCACACCGGACGGATTTACACTACGAAGATCTCCGCCTTACTGAGATTGGTGGCTTCGTGGTAGTGATCGTGCTTTTAATCCTTCTTAGCGGTGTACCAATAGAGTGGATGGGTGCAGGTAGCAACATGCTTGCACAAATCCAGGGAGGTATGTAATGAGTGCAAATATGAAGTTAAATCCCGAAAAAAAACAGGAACTCCACGAACTGATTGAACGCTCCAGCGAGGTGATCTGCCATTTTTGGCCGATGACAGGCTTTGTCCACCACAACCCGCTGCATGACCTGATTTCACACCCCTTCCAGGAAGCAGTTCGCATATCTAAGCGATTTACTGGAGGCGAAGGCTATTTACCGAATACATACTACAGAGGTTTCGTGGAGTCCGGCAGGATTACATCGAAGCAACTGGATGATGCCATCGCCACCATCGCAGGAGATGACGAGGTGGAGATTGCTGGTAAAACAATCAGCCACACTGATGTTCTGCGGGCTCACCTGCTCGAAGGCATCACACCACTATCCAGTGATACTATCGAAGCTACGGTCGATCGTGCTGGCAATAGCGCTGAGATCCGTACCTTGGCAGAACGTATTACCCCCAAAGCCGAGGAGAAGGACGAAACCCTCGCCATCGGCAAGGATATGACCCTGGTGAGATGGTGCGACGACGCCCTGCACAAGCAGCTCGAGTGGACGATGAATCGAGAGGTCATCAAGTGGTGTGAAGCCTTCCTGGACGAGGGCCATGCTGTGTGGCCGATGCCCATAAGGAAGCAAGGCTTCTACGTGGCCTGGAAATCGCTGGCCGCCAAAGAGTGGTCACCCTGTGGAATCGCAGGCAGCCGAAAAAAAATCGAAGCCCTACCTGAAGCACCAGAAGAGGCTATTCTGTGCCACCTCGATGCATTGGGCATCCCTTCAGAGCTCAGGCAGGAGTACCTCTCCCTCGTACTGACCTCTCTGTACGGCTGGGCCAGCTATATCAACTGGCGTGCCTCACAGGACTTTGAATTGAAATCTCTTGAGTGGCAAAATTATTACCCCATTGACCTGGTTCAGTACCTTGCGGTCCGGTTGTACTATGAGCGTGAACTGGTAGAACAGACCTGTCGGGCAGAACTCGGCATCTCAGGAACGTACGAGGCTATAGTCTCCTATGTGCGTGAGAACCGCAAAGGTGACAATTCCGATGGACTCAAGTCCGCGCGTCTCGCATCAGCCTGGCAACTCGCGTTGCTTGCCCCCGCCCTTGGGGTTTCGCTGAAGACACTCAAACAGGCTAAAACCGAACAGCTCGACCAGCTGCTGCAATGGCTGAACGATTTTCCAGAGTCCGAACATGGGCCTGTTTGGCTTGAGGCCTATGAGGCAAGATACCTGGACGATATGATTTGCAAGCTTCGATCATCGGCTTTAAAAATGAAGAACGATGCTGAGGAAGCAGCTCGCCCGGACGCTCAGGCCATTTTATGCATCGACGTTCGTTCAGAACCGTTCCGGCGAAACCTTGAAAGCGTCGGGAATTTCGAAACTTTGGGCTATGGTGGATTCTTAGACACCCCTTTACGCTCTAAAGCTTTTGGTCACCACCACATTACAAATCAAAACCCTGGGATTGTTAAACCCGGAAACACTATCCACGAGGTGGTCCGAGAAACCCACAAGTCAAAGGAAGACAGGTTTCGTAAAGGTAAAGGGTTCCTCAAGACCATTAAAAAGATGCAGCATGATATGAAGAACCACGTGCTCACGCCCTATGTCAAGGTGGAAGCGCTGGGTTGGCTCTTTGGTGTACCCATCATCGGCCGGACCCTGTTTCCAGCGGCCTACACCAGGTGGCGTAAACGTGTTCACGACGCAATCGCGCCGCCGGTGAACACTCGGATGGCAATCGACCGGGATGATGAGAAAAACATTGGTTTCACCGACGAGGAACAGGAGACCACAATCGAGTCAGTAGTTCGGGCCATGGGTCTCACCACCAATAAGGTCTCTCGTTTGGTTGCCTTCGTAGGCCACGCAAGCAGCTCGGACAACAACCCCTACGAATCGGCCATCGACTGTGGTGCCTGCTGGGGTAACTCAAGCGGGCCCAATGTTCGCCTTTTCGCAACCATGGCCAACAAGCCTAACGTCCGCAAGTACGCGGCGGAGTCCGGCATTGAGATTCCCGAAGATACCCTTTTCATCGCCGCTTTGCACAATACGACAACTGATGAGGTAACTCTTTTTGATGAAGAAGATATACCTGAGACACATAAGAAAGACCTCGAAGTGTTTAAAAAGGGCCTTCAAGAAGCGACTGCCAGAAGCGCTCACGAGCGGTGTATGCGGCTGCCAGGCTCAGATACTCTGTCACCGGCAGAGGCGGTAAAGGATGTCAAACGACGTGCTGGTGATTGGAGTGAAACCAGACCAGAGTGGGGGCTTTCGATGAACGCTGCCTACATCATTGGAAGTCGTAAGCTGACTCAAGATTTTAACCTCGAGGGTAGGTCATTTCTCAATTCCCATGATTACCGTCTCGACTTCACAGGCGCCAAGCTCGAAAGGATTATGAATGGTCCGTTGGCGGTGGGCCAATGGATCAACGGCGAGCATTACTTCACAGCAACAGATCCTGGAGTCTACGGCGCCGGCAGCAAAATATACCATAACGTTGTTGGACGCTTTGGCGTTATGGCTGGTCCTCAGAGTGATCTGCGGACTGGCCTTGCCTGGCAGACAGTCATGCGTGGCGGTGATGAGAACTACCATGAACCCATGCGCCTGGTCGTCGCAACTGAGGCGCCACGCGATAGGGTCCTTGGGATCATTGAGCGCTCAGATCTTCTCACGAAGTTGCTTGACAACGAGTGGATGCACCTTGTCGTAATCGATCCCGAGAGCGATGATCTCATATATCGGTACCTCCCTAAACAGGGATTTGCCAGCATTCCAGCGTGATGTCTCAGATCAAACGAATACTTAATAAGCCATCACTGAAGTAAACTGTGCTACGCAAAGCCTTTTGAAAAGGGATCTTACTCCCCGCTAAGAAGGTTTGCGTAGCCGGTGATGCTGAGTTGACCGATTTATTCAAATCTATAAGAAATCAATCCCTTTGACTTTTATTGACGCCTCGTCGTTACGCGACTACTACGTGTATGGATACACAAAAAAAAGGTTTACCAGTAACTATCATTACAGGATTTCTGGGAAGCGGAAAAACTACTCTGCTTAATCATATTCTGACTAACCAGGAGGGATTAAAAACCGCAGTTCTGGTAAATGAATTTGGTGAAATAGGAATTGATAATGAATTGATTGTCTCCACCGATGGAAGCATGGTGGAACTGAGTAATGGTTGTATATGTTGCACCATTAATGAAGATTTGGTTACTGCGGTACATAAGATATTAGAAAGAGAAGATAAGGTTGACTATTTATTAGTAGAAACTACAGGACTAGCCGATCCTCTTCCTGTTGCTTTAACTTTCTTGGAAACAGAGTTACGGGCTATGACCCGCCTCGACTCTATTGTTACCCTTATTGATTGCGCTAACTATAGTGAGGCCTTTTCCAATTATCAAGCAATAGAAAGTCAGATACAATATGGAGATATTATTGTTCTCAACAAAACTGACTTAGTCGATGAAGCAGAGGTTGATTCTTTAGAGATTAAAATCAAAAATTTCAAAAAAAATGCCAGGATTTTGCGTACTCAAAAATCCCAAGTTCCTTTAGCCTTAGTCTTAAGTGTGGGATTATTTGAGTCTGATACATATTTTGAAGGTGCTGAATCAGAATCTAAAAACGATATTAAGTCAGATCATCTGGAAAATGATGGTCTTCCCTCCTTGTCAACTCAAAGCGATCGCCCATTAGATTTTATAAAGCTCCAGTACTATCACTCAGATCACCTGGAAAATGATGGCTTTACCTCCTTGTCAATTCAAAGCGATCGCCCATTTAATATTCGAAAATTCCAGTACTTCCTGGATAATCAGTTACCAGAAAACGTTTTTCGCGCTAAGGGGATACTTTGGTTTGAAGAAAGCCCCAAGCGTCATATTTTTCATCTCTGTGGTAAAAGATTCAGCATTGAAGATGAGGAATGGAAAGGAGAGAAAAAAAATCAATTAGTCTTCATCGGTCAAAACCTAGACCATGATAAGCTGAGAGAACAAGTCGAAAATTGCAGGTGATAGTAATCGCTTTGCAAGCACGGACTAGTTGACAAAAAATTGATTTCTAAGCCACCCTCTATTACAATACCGACCCAAGCAAGGATGGGCCAGCATTGCCGCGTGAGATCTCAGCTCAAAGGCACTCCTTTTTATAATCAAAAACAATAAAGCCTTTCCCGCGAAATCGGGAGGGGCTTTTTTCTTTTCAGCCTGCGGTCAAACTGTCTGAGCACCCCTCAAGGGGGATTAAACTTCGCGAATTTCCAAACTCGCTGAAATTTCGAGCGCAGCGTAGGCCACCGAAGATGGGCCAAGTGAACGGCTGCCCTGATGCGACAGGCGGTTTGCCCAAGGGCGGTTCTTTACCCTGCAAAAAAAAGAGGGGGCAGAGATTGTACCTCTGCCCCCTCAAATCAAGCTTTCTCCATCCAGATCAGGTAGTAGATGGTATGTACCTGGTTAACGGACAATTCTTGCAACCATCCGAAGGTAGATCGTCAGCAGTATGAACCGCATCGGTAATGGCCTTCACTGCGTCCGTGGTGCCTGCATAGAAATGTTCCGCACCGATTTTCTTATCAAGGCCAGTCCGCTCCATAACAGCCATAACCTGCCCTTTCACGCCACACATGGCAAAACCTAGTCCGGCACTACGAACACGATTAACCACCTGTTCCAGGGCCTCTTCACCTGAGGCATCCATTTCGTTAATGCCCTTGGCATCAAGCAGAATATAGCGCAAGTCAGGATGCTCAGTACGAAACTTGGCTACCTGCTCATCAAGATAGCTTGCGTTGGCAAAAAACAAAGCACCGTCAAAACGGACAACGGCAACGTGAGCGCAGCCCTTGAGCATGTAGTGTTCGGCGCTTTTCAGCACCTTGTCTTCGTGCATGGACAGACTGGCAACGACCGGACGCATGGACTTGTACAGGAAAACTGCCATGGTAAATGCCACACCAACCATAATACCCTTATCAAGATGAGGGGCAAAATAGAGGGTAACCAGGAAGCTGCCCACAGAAATGGCTCCATCATACCACTGGGCCTTCCAGGCATGAACAAAGCCCTTGGTGTTCACCAGGCCGATAACCGCCATCATAATAACCGCAGCCAAGGTGGCCTGGGGGAGGTGGCACAGGAGAGGAGTAAAAAAGAACAGGGTGAGTACTACCACCAGAGACGTTACAACTGACGACACTCCTGAAACTGCACCGGCCTGCAGATTGACGGCAGAACGGGAGAACGAACCGGAAACAGCGTAAGATCCACCAAAGGAACCAAGAATGTTTCCTAGCCCTTGACCAACGAGTTCTTGATTGGGATCAAGCTTCTGACCGGTTTTGGCAGCCATGGCTTTGGCAATGGCGATGGCTTCCATAAAACCGAGAAGCGAGATAATAATAGCTGTTGGCAACAGCTTCATGAAGGTCTTCATGCTTAATAGACTCTTGCCGGTCTTTTCTCCTGTCTCAGGATCCTTTACAGTTCCAGGCATACTAAAAGTGAGCCCCTTTGGAATCTTTCCAACGATGGCACCACCACCCATGACTGTTAATGAAGTAGAATCAAGGATACTATTTTTAACCTTCAGCCTCCAGGTTCCACCATCAGTAGTAATGCCATCGGGGATAGAACCTTTTTCATAAAATGCATAGGTTGCAGCATCACCTTCACCTGTTTTCACCGCCTCAAATTTCATACCTCGAAGCTCGGTGCGTGTGATATGGGCCTCGTGCTTTGCATGTGCCATCTTGGTGGTATAACTATCGACTTCACTCTCCAACCTGATCAATTCTAAAGATTTTGCTCCATGACTCTGTTGTTGCTTCTCTTCATCCACCAGAGGACCAAGTTCGGCACGCTCTGTACCAAGGGCTTCAATTTCAACTACGGCATGGTTGAAAGATGCTATCTTTTCACCAACACCGGGGGCATTGAAGGCACTGACATCAACCTTGGCATCATTATTGAAACCAGTCAAAAGTGAAATCACGGTGGTAACAGCCACTGCAACCAGGACATTTGGAATACGGGGATTGACTTTTTTCAAGACCACCATAATGACGACAGCCCCTATACCATATAATAAGGTTGGCACATGGGTATAATCCATGGCCGCCTGGGCAACCCGCATCATGGTTTCATAATGGTGAGGAGCTTTGTCCACGTAAACGCCAAAAAATTTAGAAAACTGTGAAGAGGCAATGATGATTGCCGCTGCGTTGGTGAAACCATTAATAACTGGATGGGATAAAAAATTTACCACCATCCCAAGACGTAACACCCCAAGAACAAACTGAAAAACACCTACTGTGAGAGCAAGAACGATAGAATAAGCGATGAACTCAGGCCCACCAGCGGTTGCCAACGGCTCAAGAGATGCGGCCGACATGAGGGAAACAACTGCCACAGGCCCGGTGGCCAGCTGTCGACTGGAACCAAACAGAGCGGCAACCATGGGCGGCAGGAAAGCAGCATACAAACCATAATAGGCCGGCAATCCCGCAAGCTGAGCATAGGCCATTGACTGTGGAATCAAAACCATGGCCACGGTAATACCGGCCATCAAGTCAATATTGAACTTGCTGCCATCATACCCTTTAAACCAGGCCAAAAACGGAAAAAATTTATAGATCATTACTCACCTCTTGACTCATTCACCACAACGGCCCATCAGGTAGGTCCAACGCGGCATTCAAAATGAAAAAATAAAATGGGTGGAATAGGTTCAGTAGCATAAAATATACCGCTTCCCTCCCTCCTGCCCTCCCATCACCAATCAAATAACCAAGTCACACCACCGAAAAAACCACATCGAAAACCATTGTGACTTTTGGTGGTTGTGGTAAAAAATCCGGGACACCGTCGTCCGACCGAGTCGGATGGGGAGGCCAAGGAAGTAACCTGGGACATTTAACCATAAAAATTTGTCGCTAGTCATAGCGCTCTCACAGATAAAGTTCAAGAGGAAAAATACAGCTGGACTAAAAAACACCAGCAACTTCCAGGAGATAAAGAAATCAACTTATGTATGCTGACGTTGACATAAAGGCTTTTCTTGCCATTATTGCTGAAGAAATGACCAATTACCAGACTCCCGTGGTTGACCTTATTGCCGTCCAGACCCATGATCCATATAAAATCTTAGTAGCCACCATCTTGTCAGCCCGCACCAAGGATGAAACCACGGCAAAGGCCGCAAAACGCCTTTTTAATAAAGCCCCAAACCTGAAAGGTCTTACTGCGCTTACGCGGGACGAGATTGAAAAACTTATCTATCCGGTTGGCTTTTTCCGCAATAAAGCAGGCTACTTAAATGAATTACCTGAAGTTCTGGAAAAACAATTTGCAGGCATCATCCCCCAAACCGTTGAAGAACTCTGTACACTTCCAGGGGTTGGTCGTAAAACCGCCAATCTTGTGGTGGCTGTGGCCTTTGATAAGCCTGCAATCTGCGTTGACACCCATGTCCACCGCATCACCAACATCTGGGGATATGTTACAACAAAGACACCGCTGGAAACGGAAATGGCCCTGCGGGACAAACTCCCGAAAAAATTCTGGCAACAGATAAATTCACTTCTTGTTGCCTTTGGTCAAAGTATCTGCCTTCCCCGTCGTCCCCGCTGCCATGACTGCCTCATCAAAGAAAACTGCCCCAAATTGGGTGTGACACCGGCAAAAACACCAGCTGAACTCAAAAGAAAAAAAACAAATGGTTTGATGAAATTTGCTTCGTGGAATGTGAATGGCCTGCGGGCCGTGGAAAAAAAAGGCTTTATTGATATCGTCAATGAGCTTGATGCCGATATTGTCGCCTTACAAGAGATCAAAGGCATGCCGGAGCAATTCTCCGATTCGTTAAAAAACATTCCCGGGTATTCCAGTTTTTTCTTTCCGGCCCAACGAAAAGGATATGCCGGTGTCGCCATCTACTCACGCCTGAAACCACTCAAGGTTCATTATGGTATTGGAATTGAAGATCATGATGCAGAAGGGCGAATACTGACCCTGGAATTTGAAGACTTCTTCCTGGTCAATGCTTATTTCCCCAATTCACAGCATGGCTTGGCACGGCTGGATTATAAAATCCGTTTTAATAATGACCTACTGGCCTATACCAATGACCTGGCTAAACAAAAGTCGGTATTGCTCTGCGGCGATTATAATGTTGCACATAAAGAGATAGATCTGGCCAATCCTAAACAGAATGAAAAAAATCCTGGCTTCACAAGAGAAGAACGACACTGGATGGACAGCTTTCTCGCTGCGGGATACACCGATACTTTTCGGATGTTCAACCAAAAACCAGAGCAGTATTCCTGGTGGAGTTACCGATTCAATGCCCGGGCCAGAAACATTGGCTGGCGTATAGACTATTTCTGCGTTGATACAAAAAGCAAATCAAGGGTAAAAAATGCTGAAATCAAGGCGGATATCATGGGATCGGACCATTGCCCGGTTCTGGTTGAATGGAAGTAAAAATTAAGCAGTGGAGCCTTTTCATTTTTCGATAAGCCCACGTAACACAACAAGGTTTTCAATATCTTCCTGAAGATCTTTTCCTTTGGGTGTTTCCAGTACCATGGGACAATGGGCTATTCGCTGGTCATTCAAGAGAAACCGAAAACCGGCAAGTCCAATCTCGCCCTGGCCGATATGGGCATGCCGATCTTTTCTACTCCCCAAAGCGGTTTTCGAATCATTGAGATGAATAAATTTGAGACGACCCAAACCAATAGTCCGATCAAACTCGCCGATGGTTTTTTCGTAGGCCTTGCGGGTACGCAGGTCATAACCCGCCGCAAAAATATGGCAGGTATCCAGACAGACTCCCAAATGATCATTAAACCGACTTTTCTCGATGATTGCGGATAATTCATTAAATGAAGCGCCAAGGGCTGTACCCTGACCAGAGGTGGTCTCAAGCAAAAGCTGGACAGTTCCCTCAACTTTTGCTTGTTGGAATGCTCTATCAATATTTTTTACAACCCTATCAATACCTGCCGGGGCTCCGGCACCCATATGATTTCCAGGATGGAGAATTAAAAACAGAACGCCCAGTTTACTGCAGCGTTGGAGTTCGTCAACCAAAGCGGCGACCGACTTACCCTCAGTCTCCTGCTTTAGAGCGGCAAGATTAATCAAATAGCTGGCATGTGCTGCCACCGGACCATCTCCCCAAACCTGCCGACTTGCTTTGAATAGTGCGATCTGTTCATCATCTAGAGATGCCCCTTGCCATTGACGCTGATTTTTCACAAAAACCTGCAGAGCATGGCCATCCACCACGGATATGTGGTCAAAAGCCCGATGCAAACCACCGGCAATGGACATATGGGCGCCGAGTCTAATCATGTCTCTTTTGGAATGAAAGCAAAACGATCCTAGAATATTTACGAATCAAGAAAAGAATCATGGCATTCCTGATGAATAGCATCCATCAGTTTTTCCGGCTCCCGTTGGAACTGGTCTGCTCTCATTTTGGGATCATAAAATTCCGGATTGAAACTCTCCACCAAGTTCAGATGTCCCCAACGAGTAACATAATACTCTATCATTTCAGGCAGATAAGTAAAAACCGTGGCCTCAGGGAAAGGGTCCTGCCAACTGGAGGCCAGTAATTTCTTTGGCGAAAGTGTCTGGGTTTTATAAAAATTCTCCATGAACATCAATTCCGCCGGCAGCCTGGCTTCGATACCGAAAAGCCGTAATGCTCTCAAGAATTTTCTGCCCATGATACTGGCAGTTTTGGCCATTGGATAAGGAATATAAATTTCTTTTGGAAAGCTGAGTTCCAGATATGATTTTATGGTCAAAATAATACTGGAAAGTTCCACCGGTAAAGGATCGACAAAATTAATGGTCTTGCCGGAAAACTCCTCACGGTTTTCAAGTACATATCGAACAAAACGCGGCACTTTTTTTGAATTTGTATAGGAGTGCATGACTCCACGACGGGTCATCATGATGGGCAGGGCCTGGTCCACAATGGAGAAAAAGAGCCTATGAAACCCTTGAATTTTGTGATCGTGCTTCCCGTAGACAACTCCCAGTCTGACCACCGAGTAGTCGAGACCCTTTTCAGCCGCAAGATGCTTGAGAGTCATTTCAGCCATAAGTTTCGATTTTGGATAATTTGCCAGCTTGGGGGCCAATGGCAGCATGTCATCCTCTGTCAGATTTTCCCCGCTGGGCATGACCGCGGCAGAACTGACATGGATATACGGAATCTTTAATTCTGCGGCGGTCCGGGCAAGATACACCGATCCAAGGTAATTTGTTTCATAAGACAATTGTGGATCGGAGTCGATGGAAGCTATGGCGGTGTTAATTATAAAATCAGGTTTAACCGCATTGATATAATCTTTTACATCACTGGCAACCCGCAGGCTGAGTTTTTTGCTGTTAGGAGCACGCAAATCAATGGTATCATCTGTATTCTTGGTAAAATGATAGGTTATAGCACCACCTATGAGACCGGAGCCCCCCACAAGAATGCCCAATTTTTCTGCTGTACGCTGATCAAGCGGGTTCATTTACCATGTTCCTTTTTAAAAACCTCCATGTTTGCATGTGCCTTAATATCCATAATATGTTTTATTTATCTTACGTATTCATCCACCAGTTGTCACGGTCAATATTACCCCACGTTGACGCATATAATATTCAATGGTATTAATCCAACCCTTGAACCCTTGAACCCTTGAACCCTTGAACCCTTGAACCCTTGAACCCAT
>CAYUCH010000031.1:0-26372 GCA_964443295.1 uncultured Desulfobulbia bacterium
AATTAGAAGAATTTACTCGCATCCTGCAGGCTAAAAATCGAGACTGTGCAGGGCCTACGGCCCCGAGTAGAGGGCTCTTTCTGCATAGAGTTTTTTATGAAGAAGATGATTTGGGAAAATACTGTAATTGACTGAATCATTAAAATGAGAGATTTAGGAGTAAAAAAAAATTAATTTCGAGTATATTGTCTGACTCTGATGCATCATTTTTTTTGGCAAAGTACTCAACTCATATTGGAATCATTAACTCAAGATTGAAAGAAAGGAAATTGTCATGGAAACGAAGCTCATTCCATTGGCCCAGCGGCTCCAACAGATCAAACCTTCTCCTACATTAGCAGTCAATGCTAAAGCAAAGGCGCTTAAAGCTGCTGGAGCCGATGTGTTGAACTTCAGCGTCGGTGAGCCTGACTTCGACACCCCGGATCATGTTAAGAGGGCGGGAAAGCAGGCCATCGATGACGGACATACACGATATACAGCTGTTCCTGGTATCCCGGAATTGCGGCAGGCAATTGCAGATAGAATGGCGGAAGACCGTGGATGGGATTATGCCCCAGAGCAAATTCAAGTGGCCTGCGGAGGAAAGCATGGTCTCTACAATATGGCCCAGGCCCTGTTTAATCCCGGTGATGAAGTTCTCATCCCAACGCCATATTGGGTTTCATACCCACCAATTGTGCAATTGGCCGGTGCAACTCCTGTTCTGGTCCCCCTTGCCGAAGAAGATGATTTTGACTTGAAACCGGAAGTCTTAGACCAATATGCAACGGAGCGAACCAAAGGAATTATCCTGAACAGCCCATCAAATCCTACCGGTGCTTTATTTTCCAAGAAAGCATTGGAGGCAATCGGTGCCAAAGCATTAGCAGCAGGTTGGATTGTGATCAGTGATGATATTTATGACACAATTACTTATAGCGATGAGCCATTGCCACATATTCTTGATGTTGACCCGAAGCTCAAAGAGCAGACATTAATCTTAAATGGTGTTTCCAAGTCGTTTGCCATGACAGGGTGGCGCATTGGACACACTGCAGGCCCTCAGCATATTATTGCTGCCATGAATAAGGTACAGAGTCAGTCGACTTCTAATCCTTCTTCCGTTGCGCAATATGCAGCGTTGGAGGCTGTAACCGGTCCCCAGACTTTTCCGAAAGAGATGCGAGATGCTTTTCTTCCAAGGCGGGAATATATTGTCGACTATATGAATGGGATAGAGGGTATTACCTGTGTGAATCCCCAGGGAGCTTTCTACGTATTTCCTAATTTCTCCGCATATTTCGGTCGCGAATTCAACGGAAAAAAGATGACGGGATCCTTAGACCTTGCTGAATTCCTTTTGGAAGAGGCACTGGTGGCGGTTGTTCCCGGTGCTGCTTTTGGAGCTGATGAGTTTATTCGCTTTTCTTTCGCAGCAGCCATGGACATCATTGAAGATGGTATGGGACGGGTAAGTGAGGCCTTAAAAAAATTATCGTAATATGTGACTAATCTTCTTCAAGATCTGGACGGTTGGCCGGGGTGCTTAATGCCCACGTCCAGCTGTCCATCGGTCTTTCTTTTGAAAGTACACGTTTGCCGTTGCTTGAATAGCACTGGTAGACCCACTGGTCTCCACTGAGAAATACTTTGATTAAATCATTTTTAGGGTGCATAAACCACCCAGCTTCCATTGCTCCGTCCATTATTATTCCCTCAAGATGTGTATATCTTTAAAGTCATGTCAGTTGAGTTTCTCCAACATATTAACACTTTCACAAGGTTAAATATAATGTGTTGGATTAAAAAATATATTTACCATAGATTCATTATTTTTTGAATGATACAACCGGAGAAAATATATGATTTTTTCCGACAATGTCTCATGGCATGTAAAACATCACTTAGTTTCAAATGCCATCACCTTATTAAAAACCAATGGGGGTTGCCACGTCCGTCTCGTGTTCCATATCACTAAAGTTTTTTCCTTTATTCACGAGACCGACAATATTTTTTAAAGTTATTTAACCATTCTTCACCGCCGTCAGGGACGTCTTCCCAAAAATTGGTGAAGTGAATGAGCCTTTCGATGATTTCTCTAGGGGCAGTGTGTTCAATTCGGCATGCTCCTGATTCTGCAATATTTTCTTCGACTGCAAGTATTTTTGAAAAAAACTTTTTAAGCGCTTGATGCCGAAGAATAACATCACGTGCAAGGTCTTTTCCTTCATTCGTCAGAGTGATAACTTCGTAAGGGGTGTAATTTATCAAGCCTTTTTTAGCAAGAGAGCGAAAGGCCTCAGTGACTGATGAGCGGCTTACCCCCAGACGACCTGCAACTTCTTTTGCCCTCGCCACTTTGTTATCTTCAATAATATGAAAAATGGTTTCCAAGTAGTCTTCTTGACTAGCAGTGAGGGATTGCTTGTGGGGCATAATGTACCAGTAAATTTTGAGTGAAATGGTAAGGCGCTGCAAAACTAATGAGAAAAAGCAGGCCAGGCATCAGGCTATTTCTTTTACACCTAAACAATTTAGGCATGTCTAAAATACTTGTTGGCAGGAATTGTGTCAAGTGAATAGGGTTGAGAAAAAGGTGCTGAACGCGCTGATTATATTGCAATTTTGTAGAGCAGTATCTGTCATCCTAAAGACTCTATATAGTTACATAATTCTTCAAAACTCTGGGTGTCATATATTCTTTGTCGATACGCAGCAGAGCTATGCAAGCCTTTTAAATATTTACCGGCATGGTTTTTCATGCGTGCTAAAACAGACTGCTCAGCATGAAATTCCTGAATGAGTTTCAAGTGTCTTCTCAAGGCCTTGAGTCTGAAATTGAGAGAAGGATCATCACGGTTTGGTTGAAAAACCCAGGGCCTTCCCAATGCGCCTCGACCGATCATCACACCATCGCAACCTGTCTCACGCAGCATTCTTTCTCCTTCTTCAAAAGAAAGAATATCACCGTTGCCGATAACCGGAATGCTGACAGCATTTTTTGTGTCAATGATGATTTGGGGATCGATGGTACCGGAGAATCCATCAGTCCATGTTCTTGCGTGAAGCGTTACAGCAGATGCTCCAGCTTGTTCAGCCATTTTGGCAAAATCTGGGGCAATGATTGTATGATGGTTCCAACCGGTGCGGATTTTTACAGTGGTTGGTACAGAGGAGTTTTCATTTACTTTGCGAATTATGCGCTCTGCACGTTGTGGATCCTTCAACAATGCGGCGCCGGCACCTTTTTTAATTACCTTTTTTACTGGACAGCCCATATTTATATCGATGAGGTCAATATCTTTTTCAGACAGAATAGCTGCAGCTGCACCCATGATATCAGGGTCATTCCCAAAAAGTTGCATGGCTACAGGCTTTTCAGCAGCAATGGTTTTTGTCATATCTATGGTTTTACCCTGATCATAGACGAGACCATGGCAGCTTATCATTTCAGAATAGCAGAGGGATGCTCCATATTCTCGACAAAGGAGACGAAAGGCAAGATCGGTATATCCTGCCAGCGGTGCGAGAATAAAAGGCGATTCAAGCTGAAGTGAATCAATGGAAAACATAATCTATAGTGTTTAATGTTGAGTAATTATTACAACATGTGGAGGGATTTAACTTCGAGATGTTATATACAGAGCCACTGAGTGAGTTTTTCCCACTCAGTGGCTAAAAAGTGCTGTGGATTAAAATCGAACAGTTGTCCTTCACTATGCATTATTCAATGCAGTTTCAACTGCATTGCAAACCTTATCAACGGTAAAACCAAAATGATCAAAAAGGATGTCAGCTGGGGCAGATTCACCAAAAGAATCCATGCCGACCACCTGACCGTTCATGCCGACATATTTATACCAGCCTCCAGTAACGCCAGCTTCAACCGCCACTCTGGCAGTAATCTCAGGTGGTAATACGCTGTCGCGGTAACCTTTGTCCTGTGCTTCAAAAGTATTGGTGCTTGGCATGGAGACCACTCGAATTTGCCGGCCTTGTTCTTTAAGTGTATTGGCAGCATCCATGGCAAGAGCTACTTCAGAACCGGTGGCAATAATTATTGCTTCTGGCTGTCCTTCACAATCGGCCAGGATATACCCACCTTTTTCAATTGCAGCTAATTGGTCGGCGGTGCGATTTTGGTGTGGAAGACCTTGACGGGAAAAAAGGAGGCTCGATGGCCCGTTGGAGAATTCGATGGCGTTTTTCCAAGCGATTGCAGATTCTACAGCATCACAGGGGCGCCAGACATTCATATTGGGGATCAGTCTCAATGTTGCAGTTTGTTCTATCGGCTGATGGGTAGGACCGTCTTCCCCTAAGCCAATTGAATCATGGGTAAAGACAAATATGGATCGAATTTTCATCAGGGCTGCCATGCGCAGGGCATTGCGAGCATACTCGGAAAATATAAGGAATGTTGCACCATAGGGGATAAAACCACCGTGAAGAGCCATACCGTTCATCATGGCTGCCATACCAAATTCACGAACCCCATAAAATACGTAGTTGCCATCTGCATGGTCCTTAACACTTTTACTTCCAGACCAGATGGTCAGGTTAGAACCAGCAAGGTCAGCTGAGCCACCAATAAGCTCTGGAAGAACGGGGCCAAATCCATTCAGAGTGTTTTGAGAAGCTTTACGGGAAGCTACTTTGGCAGCCTCATTATCTACTGATTGTATAAAAGCTTGGGCTTTTTCCTGCCAGTCAGCAGGAAGATCTCCTGCGAGCCTTCGTTTTAATTCAGCGGCAAGCTCTGGATGAGCTGCTTCATATGCAGAAAGTCGGTTATTCCAGTCAGTTTCAGCCTGAGCTCCTTTCTCCTTTGCATCCCAACCATCATAAACTTCTTGAGGAATTTCAAATGGAGGGTGGGGCCAGTCGATGGTCTCCCGTACCTTTTGGATTTCATCATCACCCAAAGGAGCACCATGGCACGATTCTTTTCCTTGTTTATTGGGTGATCCCCAACCAATAATTGTTTTGCAACAGATTAAGGTGGGTTTGTCGCTGTTCGCTTTTGCATCTTCCAATGCCTGTTTAACAGCTTCTCCATCATGACCATCTACATTATCGATAACCTGCCAACCATAAGACTCAAAACGCTTGGTTGTGTCATCTGTGAACCAGCCGTCAACTTCACCATCAATGGAGATATTATTATCATCATAGAGAGCAATGAGTTTACCCAAGCCAAGGGTGCCGGCCAATGAACATACTTCGTGGGAAATTCCTTCCATCATGCAACCATCACCTAAAAATACATAGGTGAAATGATCGATAATTTCATGATCTGGTTGATTGAATTGGCCGGCTAGGGCCTTTTCGGCGACGGCCATGCCTACGGCATTTGCAATACCTTGGCCAAGGGGACCAGTGGTTGTTTCAACACCAGGTGCGTAGCCATATTCAGGATGACCAGGTGTTTTGGAATTAAACTGTCTGAAATTCTCTAATTCTTTCATGGGCAGATTATAGCCAGTGAGATGGAGAAGAGAATAGATCAACATCGAACCATGGCCGTTTGAGAGAACAAAACGATCTCGATTGGGCCATGATGGATTTGCTGGATTATGATTCAGAAAATCATGCCATAGAACCTGGGCAATATCAGCCATGCCCAGAGGCATGCCAGGGTGACCTGATTTAGCTTTTTGTACAGCGTCCATGGCAAGGGCGCGGATAGCGTTGGCAAGATTTCGTCGTGATGGCATGGTGCCCTCCGGTTACATATTGTCTTAAATATTCTAAGTTATTAATGAATGGGATTTTACATCCTGTACGATTTATATTTTTTGATTGTGGACTATATACCTGTTGATGGCAGGGATTGCCAGCTATATTAATTTACATCCGGAACTTCAGGGCAATATGAGTCAAACTTGTTTTGGCCCTGGTCTGTTAAGTTGGTTAACAGGCGCATGTAAATCTCTTCTGCCACCTCATCGGCAATGATTGCCAGAGCCTGTTTTTGCAGGCTCAAAGTCTGCACTGTATCTTCACCCAAGACATACGTTTCTTCTCGCAGATAGACAGGCTGTTCTAAAACTATTTCATCGGATTGGGGTGATTTTACAGAATAGCTTATTTTGAGTTTGGCTTTAAGGCCCGTTGCTCGGTCATAAGAACCATAAGATGAGCCAATATGTTCTATTGAGAATATTTTACCATGCAATATATAATCCGCATTAATTGAAGAGTCCGTGATAATAAAATGTCCAGACTCGGTAAACCGGTCGACCAGGGAATCTTGCAAAACTCCTTCAAAGCCAAGTTCATTGGTGAAATTACGCCATTGTGGGGCATATATTTTTACAGGTCCATTGTGGTCGGAAGAAATCGAGTTTTTAGCAAGAATTGAATAGCCACACCCCTGGAGCATGAAACTCAAGAGTGTACTGATGAACAAGACGAGTAACACGTGAAAAGCTTTGTCACGATAAGCTGTATTTTGCTTTTGCACCCAATGGTGACAAGATGATGAAAAGATCATGGGACTCTGTTACACCACTATGTTAATGAGCCTGTTGGGAACAACAATGACTTTGCGAATATTCTTGTCAGCAATGAATTTTTGCACCTTTTCATCCTGCAAAGCTTGCTCTTTAATCTCATCTTCAGGTGTATTCAAAGCAATTAACAATCTGCTTCGCACTTTACCATTGACCTGAATAACCAAGGTTATTTCGTCATCTTTTGCAACTTCAGGATCATAGGATGGCCATGGTGTTACGCTAAGGGGAGATGAGTGGTCGGTAATCTGCCAAAGTTCTTCTGCTAGATGAGGAATCATGGGAGCCAAGAGCAGAATGATTGCTTCAACCGCCTCTTTTACTATCCATGGTTCGGGTGTTTCTTCAGGTAATGAGGTGAGAAGGTTCAACAATTCCATCACCGCACTGATGGCTGTATTAAAATGAAAATTTCCCTCTATGTCCTGGCCTACTTTGTCGATAGTCTGGTGGGTTTTCCGGCGGAGTTCGATGCTGGTTTTGTTCAGATTGTCAGTATTTTTTTTATGCTCTTTGGTTAGTATCTCGAGATTAGCATGAACAAAACGGTGTATACGGCCCAAGAAACGGGAGGCACCTTCAACTCCTTTGTCGCTCCACTCCAGATCCCTTTCCGGCGGGGCAGCAAAAATACTGAAGAGTCTGACGGTATCAGCACCATATTGAGTGATCAATTCGTTGGGATCAACAACATTGCCCTTTGACTTGGACATTTTTGTTCCATCTTTAATGACCATACCTTGGGTCAAAAGGTTGGCAAATGGCTCATCAACAGTGATATAACCAAGGTCTCGCATGATCTTGGTGAAAAAACGGGCATATAGTAAATGAAGAATAGCATGTTCTACACCACCGATATACTGATCCACTGGCAGCCAATAATTTACGGCCTCTTTTTTCAGTGGACCATCAGTGAAATCTGAACATGTATATCGAGCAAAATACCAGGAAGATTCAACAAAGGTATCCATGGTATCTGTTTCTCGACGGGCTTCTTCGCCACAAGCAGGACAAGAGGTTTTGTAGAAACTTTCCAGCGAGTGGAGAGGTGACTTCCCAGAACTATCCATTTCTACTTCGGTGGGTAAAACCACGGGTAGCTGTTCCTGCGGTACCGGCTGCACACCGCATTTTTTACAATGGATCATTGGAATAGGGGATCCCCAATACCTTTGTCGAGAAATGCCCCAATCCCTCAGACGATATGTCACTCGGCTTTTCCCAAATCCTTCTTTTTGGGCTTTGGCAGTTATTTTGATTTTGGCATCTTCCGAAGCCATTTCATTAAATTCAAATGAATTTGTTAATATGCCAGGGCCCTCGTATGCTTGTTCCATATTTCCCTGGACAAGATCATTTCCTTCAGGATGGATAACTGGTTTAATGGGCAGGCCATACTTTATTGCGAATTCGTAGTCGCGTTGGTCGTGGGCAGGGACCGCCATAACAGCACCGGTGCCATATTCCATGAGCACGAAATTGGCCACATAAATGGGTATTTTTTCGCCATTGAACGGGTTGATGCAGGACCGGCCGGTGTATACACCAAGTTTTTCCACATCATCATCGGCTTTTTGGCGTTGTTTGGTTAGTTTGGCTTCTTTAATGAAATCAGCAATTTTTTCTTCCTGTCCAGAACCAGCGGTAATTTTATCCACAAGAGAGTGTTCCGGGGCAATGGACATGAAGGTACATCCGTAGATTGTGTCTGGTCGTGTAGTGAAAATTTTCAGAGGCTCATCAAGACCTTCAATGTCAAAGTCAATCTCAGCACCAATTGATTTACCGATCCAGTTGCGCTGCATGGTGACCACTTTTTCTGGCCATCCTGGAAGTTTGTCGCAGAATTCAAGCAATTCTTCAGCATAGTCCGTTATTCTGAAAAACCAGCCATTCATCTCCTTTGGTTCAACTATGTTGTCACATCGCCAACAGGCATCTTCTATGACTTGTTCGTTGGCCAACACAGTCTGGCAAGTCTCGCACCAGTTCACGGTGGTTATTTTTTGATAAACCAAACCCTTTTCAAATAACTGGATGAAAAAAAGCTGCTCCCAGCGATAATAATCAGCATTACAGGTGGCAAGCTCCCTGTCCCAATCATAGCTGAACCCCATTTTCTGGAGTTGATCCCTCATGTAATCAATATTTTCATAGGTCCATCTAGCTGGGTGGGTGTTATTCTTTATGGCAGCATTTTCTGCTGGTAAGCCAAAAGCATCCCAGCCCATTGGATGCATTACATTATAACCCTTCATTCTTTTGTAACGTGCCACCACATCGCCAATTGTATAATTACGAACATGGCCCATATGGATACGGCCAGACGGGTATGGAAACATCTCAAGGAGGTAATATTTGGGTCTGGAATTATCTTCTGTGACGGCAAAGGTTTTATCACCTTGCCATTGGTTTTGCCATTTTTCTTCTATGGTTTGAAAATCGTATTGCAAACTGTCTTGGGTGGTCATGATTGCTCCTGAAAGGCAAAAATATGCAACCTAAGTTGTCACACAATATTGAGTATCATTCAGCTTAATCGCCAGCGTATTCAGGATGAGCAAGGCTTTCAAAGGTTGTGATTTCATTGAGGAATGCCAATTCAATGGTGCCGGTTGGGCCATTCCTCTGTTTACCAATGATTACTTCTGCTATTCCTCGTTTGGGATTATCTTCACTTTTATTATAGACTTCGTCTCGGTAGATAAAGCAGATGACATCGGCGTCCTGTTCAATTGCTCCTGATTCCCTCAAATCAGACAATTGTGGTCTCTTGTTGGGGCGGTTTTCGAGACTCCGGTTGAGCTGGGAAAGGGCAAGAACAGGTAAGTGAAGTTCTTTTGCCATGGCCTTTAAGGAACGTGATATTTCACTTATTTCTTGTTCACGTCTTTCTGTAGAACTTCTGCCGCGCATGAGCTGCAAGTAGTCAACAACTACTAAACCTACATTATGCTCAGTTTTAAGGCGGCGGGCCTTGGCACGCATTTCAAGAACAGATATGGAAGGTGTGTCATCAATGAAAATATTTGATTCCTGAAGGATACCAGCTGCCCGCGTTAATTTGGGCCAGTCCTGGTCTTTGAGAAAACCTGTACGCAATCTATGGGAGTCAACCCGACTTACTGAACATAACATTCGCATGCCTAGTTGTTCACTGGACATCTCAAGGCTGAATATAGCCACTGGTACTTTACTTTCAATGGCAGCGTGTTGGGCAATATTCATAGCCAGGGCAGTTTTGCCCATACTCGGCCGTGCAGCAAGTATTATAAGATCGGAGGGTTGTAAACCAGCTGTTTTTTTATCAAATTCATCATAACCAGATGATACTCCGGTGACCAATTCCTTACGTTCAAAAAGATTTTCAACAGCTTTAAAGGTACTGTTGATAATTGTTTTCATTGGCTGAAACGCCTGGTTGCTTTTTGAGCGGGAGATTTCAAAAATGGTCTGTTCAGTTTCGTCCAATAGGCTATTGATATCATCTTGTTCCTCATAACATCTGCTGGCAATTTCGGTTGATGTTTGAATGAGGCGGCGCAGGATTGATTTTTCCCGAACGATTTTCGCGTAATAGGCAATATTCGAGGCGAGTGGAACGACGTCAGTTAAAGTAGCCAAATAAGCAGGCCCACCGACTTCATCGAGTTTGCCGAGATTTTTTAGGTGGTTAGTGACGGTGATAAGATCTTGAGGCTCATTTTTATCAAAAAGAGCCAACATGGAAGAAAATATATTTTTGTGAGATTCCCGATAAAAATCATCTGGCGTTAAAAGCTCAACCGCTTTGACCAGAACCCCCTGCTGGAGAAGGATGGAGCCAAGAACGCATTGTTCTGCTTCCAGGTTTTGGGGTGGGAGCCTATGGGATGATGATGACTGCTGGATGTGCGGTTCCATGGAAGGGAACATCCCGAAAAACTACAGGAATATTAAAAAGGAGTGGCGATAATGAAATCAACGCCACTCCAGGCTATTTACTCTTTTTCCTCGGTCAAAGGAACAACTTCTACCTTCACTTCTGCGGAAGTTTGGTATGCAATCTTAATTGGTACCATCGTTTCGCCAATGGTGCGAATTGGTTCGTCCAAGAGAATTTTTTTCTTGTCGACTTCAATGCCCAAAGAGTTTAATTTTTCTGCAATATCGGCACTCGTAACAGACCCGTACAATTTGTTCTCTTCGCCTACCATTTGCTCAATAATCACTGTTGCACCGGCCAATTTTTTTGCCATAGCATCTGCTTCTTCACGCTGCTTGGCTTTTCTGGCTTCGATTGCACTGCGTTCTTGTTCAAAAATGAGCAGGTTTGCTTTAGTGCTAAATACTGCTTTTTGCATAGGGATGAGGTAGTTACGGGCATAACCGGGTTTAACATTTACAATGTCCCCTTCCTCACCTAATGTGTCTATGGTTTCTTTAAGAATAACTTCCATTTTGTCCTCCAACTCTTATCTCTTCACCGTAGGTTATAAACTTAAGAATGGTATATTAAATATAAATTTATTTTGACAGTATATTATAGGTCATTTTCTTTTTCTTGGCGAGGGATACGAAAATTCACCCAAATGTCTGAGAGCCCCAGTCCACTTATCATGAATAATCCATATCCAGGAACAATAAGAAAGATATAGATTAATCCTCGCATGGCTATTGGTACCTTCCATTTTTCCAGCATGAAAGTTAAAACCGCAAACCCCTGTAAACAAAAGAGTAAGCCAAGTATTATCAGAGAATTAGCAGCTAAAACCTTTGTGACGCCTTGTAGAAAAATAAATGTAAATATACTTACAATTAAAAGCCAGACTAACTGATCTGGTAGTTTCCAGTGCCTGAAATCACGCCATTGGGCACTATCGGGAAACCATTTTTTATTAATAAAACTGCATAAGTTCAGGTTCAACCAGACTTGAAAAATAAGACTGCCAAACAATAACCCCGGCAAAATAAGGGGGAAATAGAGCTTCGCTTGGTTTAAGCCAACTTCAAGCTGCTGAAGCACGGGGTCATCTTTCCCCGTTGCCCTGGCTGTATTCAATGCATCATCTGCCCATTGATCTACCATGATCCCCAGTTCAGACTGAAGGTTATGGTAGGAATTTGTACCAGTGGTTGTTGTCATTATGAACCAAAGGCCACAATAGCAAACAACGAGAGTTACAAGTCCGTAAAGAGCTGACATTTCCGCCTTTCGCTGAGCCTGAAGTGACAGAGCAAACGAAAATCCCAGTGGCAGCAGTATAATAGTATAAAAAAAGGCTTGCATGGTTCCAGAGAGTAGAGCAAGCCCTGCTGCTATAAGTAACGCCTTTGATAAGGCAGTCATCCCACGATCTTTCCCGTAGATCATTACAAGATAAAAGGACGCTAAGGGAGAAATCGTCTGCAACCATCCGAATATTTCAGGCAGAGTGGTTGGCAGGGTGATGACTATGGAAACCGAAAGAATGTCTCTCAAATAAGGGAGAGGCTTTCGGTGGGATTGCACATCACCCATTGGCTTCCTGGTTCATCTAACTTACCTGCCTAAGCTTGGGGATGGCCGGTATAAGGCAGAAGTGCAATTTGTCTCGCTTTTTTTATAGCATCGGTTACCTGACGCTGATGCTTGGCACAGGTCCCATAGATCCTTCTGGGAATTATTTTCCCGCGTTCTGTAACAAAATGACGAAGGTTCTTTACGTTTTTATAGTCAATTGCCAAGCCTTTATCGATACAAAACCGACACATTTTACGTCGGCTGAAATGTTTTTTTCTCATCCTATGACCTCTAATTTTATGAAAACAACTTTTGCTTTACTCAACAAGACAAACATCAAAAATTCATCGGAGCAGCACCATTGTAAGATAAGTTATTCTACTCACTATCTTCTGTGGTTTCCACTTCCTCAGAGGCACTATCATCCACAGCAGTTTCTGAAACAGAAGCTTCGGCTGGTTCTTCGGTGGATACCGCTTCAGCGGTTTCTTCTGATTTGTCTTCTTCGGGATCAGGAATATAAGTGTCTTGTGTTTTTACGGTCATGTACTTGAGCACTTGATCGTCAATTCTGTAAATACGTTCAATTTCAAATACTGCTTCAGGTTTGCCAGCGTATTCGATATAAACGTAATAGCCCTGTTGCTCTTTTTGGATAAGATAGGCGAGTTTCTTTAGACCCCAATGATCTACCTGTATGGTAGTTCCTTGGGACTGGGAAATAATATCATTTGTCTTATCAACAATGGCGCCTATTTTGTCTTCACCGGCACCTGGGCGAATGATACAGATAGTCTCATATCTGCGCATGGTTTCCTCCTTGTGGACATTGGCCCTCGTTTCCTAGCTCTAACAGAGAGCAAGGAGGGTATGAACTAAAATTTCAAATACCAATTCCGAATTAAAAAAAGAAAATCTATTACCATAACAGTCTTAGCGGTGTCAACGGTTTTTTACCTTTTCCCAGGCAGAAAGGAGCTGTTTTATGGAGGCATCGGGAATGGCCTGGTTATCTTTCTCCAGAAACTCTTGCAGACTTGTAAAACGCTTAATGAATTTTGCAGTGGAGCTTTTCAGGGCATCTTCAGCGTTAGTTTCTAGAAATTTACCTAAATTAACAGTGGTAAAAAGTAGATCACCTAATTCTTCGAAAATTTTTTCCTTATCACCTGTTGAAATTGCTTCTTGTAATTCATTTGTTTCTTCGGCAAGTTTTTCAATGATCATCTCTTCATTGGGCCATTTAAAGCCAGCATGTGCAGCTCTTTCAATTACTCTTTGGGCGCGTCTAAGTGCTGGCAAGGTGGTTGGAACAGCATCCAAAAAGTGGCTTGATTTTTGCTCACAGTTGTCTTTTTCTTGTGCTTTAATTGATAACCAGAGTTGTTTTTGGTCCTCAATGTTTTTGATTTTAGTGTCACCAAAAACGTGGGGATGCCGACGAACCATTTTTTCGCATATTGAATCTATGGCATCAGCCGCAGTAAACTCTTTGTTTTCTTCATAGATACGACAAAGAAATACCAGTTGAAAAAAAACGTCTCCAAGCTCTTCTTTGATTGATGTTGCATTCTCACTTTCTATTGCTTCAACCAATTCGTGGGTTTCCTCTAGGAGATATGATTTAAAGGAGGAAGGAGTTTGCTTCTTATCCCATGGGCAGCCATTTGGACTACGTAGTCTCGTGACTATTTCAATTAATTGTTCAATTTTAGCGCCAGTATCTGAACTCAAAATAAACTCCCGAAATTAAAATGTTTGCTGAAATGAATAATAGGAATGATGACTCGTTATGTAGTCGTTTAATCAATAAAATGAAACATAGTTTTAAATGTTTGGTGGTGTTGGGAGAAAAAATACATTTATTTCAATTGCTTATGCTGATGTGTTAACTTTTGAAAATGTATCTATATATACACTCCATTCAATGGCTCTTTTCTCTTTACTCATTTACACATGAAGGAAAAAATAGGTAATGCAAGTGTAAAAATCAAAAATAAGGTAGGTAAATAACAAGTACAAGAAACCAGCAGAAAGATTGGCTAGGATATGGTGCATGACATTCAAATATCGTTGTCAAATAGCAATATTTTAATCATTAAAAAATTAAATGAGTTGTGAATTTATAAAAAAAATATCCTGACATAATATGGTCAGATGGCTGGAAGGTTATAATGAATGGATATCTTTGAATTTTTATTGGGATTAATTTTTTGTCTCATTTTCTCACTGTCTTTGTTACCCTTAGCCCCATTATTTTTTCGTCACTATGTTCTGTGTAATATCTGAGAGCATCACATAAATGGAGTCTTTTGTTGTTAGTGTTTTTCTTTGCCTTGCAAAAAAAAAGTACTAGTGTATAAGTACGAAGATACAATAAGATAAAAAACTCGGGTGTGTTTTTTTTGCAGGAGCTTTTTTTTTCTTTCCATATTGGAAATTGAAATGCTAGACTTAAAATAGAAACAGGTACAAACTTTATGATATTGGCGTCAGTTTGTACTTCATCCGATTGTTTTTCTATCTACACGAAGATGGAGAGAAACATGGTTACGAGACGAAAGAAGACCACGGTAACAAAGGGCAAGGCGAAGTCAAAGGCTAAGACCAAGAAGGAGAAGAAAGAGAAAAAGATTTTGCTGGAAAAGCATAAAGACATTGCTCGTATTGATCAAGAGTCTAAAAGGACTCACGGTTGGTATGTGCGAGTTCGCTTTTTGGGCAAAACCCACTCTAAATTTTTCTCTGATGGGAAGTGTGGTGGGCGGTACTCAAGCTTGTTAGCCGCTCTAGCCTGGCGTAATGAAACCGAGGCAAAACTCGGTAAGATCCGCACTGATAAGCATATTGTAACGGTAAGTAATACCAGTACAGGTGTTGTCGGTGTGCGGTTGAACGACAAATTGCACCGGTATGAAGTGAGTTGGGTTGATGGAGAAGGAAAGCAAGGTAAAACTTCTGTGTCAATCAATAAACACGGAAAGAAGGCAGCATTTGAAAGGGCTTGCCAGATTCGCAAAGAAAAAGAAGCTGAAAGACTGGTTGCCTAGTTTGGCAATATACCGTGTTTGTGGAATTAGATTTATAAGACCGACCGGGCCATACACTCCCCTCACCATCGGCCAAGTGTGTCCCCTTCATATTTGCAAGGCCGGCCCGGTCCTTAAATTATAAGTTTCTACTAAAGAACTTATAATCTAAATTTCATATAAAATTGTACAAAAAAAGCTGTGGACGTTAGGTCTGCGGCTTTTTTTATTGTATTTGCTTGTAGTCAAATAACGTTTTTTATTCTTGACTACAACGGTTAATGGCACTATCTTTCTCACGCTTTGAAAGGGCGCGTCCATCTTGGCGCGTTTTTTTCATTTCAACTCAATCTACAATTAGTTTTTTATACTACACAATTTTTGTAAGGAGGAAGTAACTATGTCTGTAAATGTTGTAGGTCACTCAAACCCTGATACCGATTCCGTCGCTGCCGCAATTTCATTTGCGAATTACCTGCGCGCAACTGGCACTGATGCCGTTGCTGTAATGCAGTCCTCAGCAGATTCTTTAAATCCAGAGAGCACCATGGTTCTGGATCGATTTAATCTTGCCGCACCTGAAGAGCTCACCGACGCCGCTGGTAAAGATATGGCCTTGGTTGATTTCAGCGATATCGCTCAGGGGCCAGCCAATATTATGGATTCCAACATTGTTGCTGTTGTTGACCATCATAAAATTGGTGACATTACCACTGGTAACCCAATTCTGTTTAATGCACAGCCTGTCGGGTGTACCTGTACAGTTCTGTACGATATGTACAAAAATAATAATGTAGATCTTCCAAAAGATATAGCTGGTGCCATGCTCGCTGCTATCCTCAGTGATACTGTCAACTTTAAGTCACCCACCTGTACTGATGCAGACAAAGCAGCTGTAAAAGCCCTCACCGCTGTAGCAGAGGTTTCCGATACAGACGGTTTGTTCATGGATATGTTGAAAGCCAAATCTGCTGTTGAAGGAGTTGCAATTCAGGACCTGATTTTCCGTGATTATAAAGACTTTGATATGAATGGAAAGAAAGTCGGCATTGGCCAACTTGAGCTTGCTACATTGGATCAAGTTGCCTCCATGCGAGACGATTTGTACAAAGGACTTGAGAATGTGAAAGCCGAAGGGCGTCACTCTGTTCTTCTGATGCTGACCGACGTAGTAAAAGAGGGTACAGACCTGATGGTAGTATCCGATGATCCTACAGTTATTGAGAAAGCATTTGAAGGGAAAATTGATGGTCAGACCATGTGGGTTGATGGCATGATGAGCCGTAAAAAACAAACTGTACCACCGCTGCAAACTGCTTTCGGCGCCTAATTAGTTATTATTCTGTTTTATTCAAGGGCCATGGGATTTCTCCATGGCCCTTTTTTATTTTGTTCTCAATAATTTTCAATTTTCCAAGTATATTTATTTTTTTAACTTAAACGACTTACAAGCAAAGTTATCATTTGTAAAACAAAGGAAAAACAGGTAAGATTTCGATAGTATCTTTCAGGTAATACTCAGGAAAAAGGACCTTGCACGGCATGCTCGGACTTTTTGTCACAGAAAAAATAAGTGTCAAACAAATTCTGTTTGCCTTACATCATTTATCGATCTTTCGTAGTTTGCATATCCTCAAATCACAATATGGATTTGATTTTCCATTATTCAGGAAACTATCAAATAGCTAAAGGCAGGAGGGATTGCCATGACTGGCAAAAAAACAACCGGCATTGAAATCCTAACTCCGGGTAAAAAGACTGTAAGAAAAAAGGAAAAAGCCGAAGATGTTGTTAGAAAAAGCTTTCGGCTCCCACAATCAGAGCTACAGGAAGTGGTAACCTCAGTGGATGGCGTGAAATATGAGGTGGTCGACTTAAGTCTGAGTGGAGTAGGGGTTCGGTTACCAAAGGACGCGGACTTTCCGGCAAGTGGGGATAAAGTTGATTTAGAGATTGCTATTGTTGACAAAAAGCATTCACTCGCCGGTAAGGTGGTTCATATGTCACCTGATTATTCTAATCAGTATTTGTGCGGGATTAAGTTTACCAATGCTAAAAAGTCTTTTCAAAAAGACCTGGAAGCATTTTTGAAAAACAATAGAGATCATTTGTTTGCCGAAAAAGAATAAACAGATAGTCCTTTTTTTTGGGGGGAAATCTTTTGATGGGCAAAACAAGTAAGCCCAAGGACCTGTTGGGTGATATCTTACAAGATTCATCGGAATTAGAATTCCATGGCGTTGATGCGCTTAATACACTCATAATGGAACTTGGGCGTGAGGGGAAAAGCCAGGTAACAACAAAAAAAGTTGGGAAAAAAGGCAAAGGCACAGCTAGAAAAAAGAAAGCCGTTCCTAAGAAAAAAACAACCCATTATCTTTTGCATGAAATTTTTGTGGATCTTGACTATGCCAGAGCAAAGATTAGGCAGTTGGTACCAGAGAATGTTCGTGCACGGGTGACAAAGTCAGCAATTGTTAATCATGCTTTGCAGGTGGCTTTTGATGAGTTTGAGGCTAAAGGGGACAAGTGCCTTCTCGTCAAATCATTTATACCTAAAAAAAAGAAAAACTAATCGTGTAGAGTAAAGTGATAGTGATATTTGAGTTACACGGGCGGTTCCAATCAAGAGTAACCCTCAATCAGGGCTTTTGAGTGAATAGGAGGTTGTTGGATGATCATCGTCTGTCCGCATTGCAGAAAGAAACATGATATTGATGAGAATAGAATTCCGGCTAACGTTACCATGGCTCGATGTAAAGGTTGTGGGAATCAGTTTGCTTTACAGGAAGCCGTTGAAAAACAACAGGCTGTAGTAAGTCAGCCTGATGGGAAAACTGGTTTTCAACCGACACGAATTATTGGAATTTCATTGAGCAAGGGTGGGGTCGGTAAAACGACAACAGCCGTGAGCCTTGCTTCCGGTCTTGCTTTGGGGGGGTACAAGGTCTTACTTGTAGATACAGATACGCAAGGACAGGCGAGTTTTAGCCTTGGGTTGGACCCTAAAGCAGGCCTTACTGAATTGGTCACCGAGGAAGTATCGCCTGAAGAGGCAATAGTTACGGCACGGGAACGTTTGGATTTGCTTGCCGGTGGTAAATCTTTAGCTGGTTTAAAACGAATTATTGATCGAAAAGATTTTGGTGGAGAAACTACCCTCGCAGAAATTATTCTACCCATTTCTGAATCATATGATTATGTCATAGTAGATTCGTCACCTGGTTGGGACCCATTGACAGTGAATGTATTGTTTTTGGTCCAGGAAATTTTAGCACCGGTATCTCTTGAAGTAATGAGCTTGCAGGGTCTAGTGGAATTCTTGAAAAGCCTTTCTGCTATCCAGAAGTATCGGAAAGGGCTTGACCTGAAATATATTCTCCCCACCTTCCGAGATAGAAGGGTAAAAAAATCAGACGGTATTCTAGATAAATTACATGAAGTATATGGTGATATGGTCTGCAATCCAGTGCGCTACAACGTTCGTTTATCCGAAGCACCAGCCTTGGGGCAAACCATTTATGAGTTCGCTCCAGGGAGTCATGGTGCAGCAGACTATCGGGAACTTGTGAAAAAGGTTTCTGGTAATCACAAGTTGTTTAAATGAGCGCATTTTAAGCTTAAACGAGAAAACCCCGACGTATTTGGACATGTCGGGGTTTTTTATTGGTATTTGCTAGCTGAAGTGAATTTTATTTTTGCTCAACTTCACGTAAACGAGCGATACTCTCCTCGATTTTTTTGCGTTTTGTTTCAAAGAGTTCTTGTTTGTCTCTTTCTTTCTCGACTACCTCTGACGGAGCATTTTCAAGAAATTTATTATTACCGAGTTTGGCGGAAACTTTTTTGAGTTTGACCTCTATTTTCTTGTTTTCATTTTCAAGTTTTTCAACTTCTTTCTCGATATCAACTAAGCCAGCAATGGGAACAAATATCTCGACATCTTGATATATGTAGGATGCGGCTCCTTTTGGACGATCATCTGCTTGGATTTGGTTTAAATCACTGGTTCTAGTCAAGGCTTTAATAGATTCGCCTAGATCAAATATGGTGGAGAGTCGATTTTCATCGTGACACAAGACCATTACTTGGAGGTCAGCTGAAGGATGTATCATCATTTCACTTCGAATATTACGAATTCCAGTAATAACACCCATGAAAAGTTCGGTGTCTGATTCAGCCTTCAAATTTTCCCAATCAAGTCTTTTTTCTGGGTATGGCTCGGTCATGATTGAGGTGCGCGAACCTGGAAGTACAGACCATATCTCCTCAGTCACAAATGGGATGACAGGGTGAAGAAGTTTTAAGATATTCTCTAAAACTGCAAAGAGAACTCGTTTGGCAATCATTTTATTTTCTTCATTATTACCGTAAAGGTCTGCCTTAATCCATTCGAGGTACCAGTCACAGAATTCGTGCCAGACAAATTGATACAGTGCCGAGGCGGCATCATTAAAACGATACTCTTCTAACGATTTAATGACAGAAACGGTTGTTTTTGAGAGTTTTGACAGGATCCATCGGTGAGCAAGCGAAAGTTTTTCAGGATCCAGGGATTGTGCCTGGGGAGGCTCGCTCGATCCAATATGCATAAGGGCAAAACGCGCCGCATTCCAGATTTTATTAATAAAATGTCGGTACCCATCGATGCGGTCTTCAGAAAGTCGGATGTCGCGTCCTTGGGCGGCAAAAGCAGCCATTGTAAAGCGCAGGGCATCGGTGCCATATTTATCCATGACTTCCAGTGGATCCATGACATTGCCCTTGGACTTACTCATTTTTTTCCCATGTTTATCCCGTACCAATGCGTGTAAATAAACATCTTTAAATGGGATCTCGCCCATAAAATGAATGCCCATCATCATCATTCGAGCTACCCAGAAAAAGAGGATGTCGAAAGAAGTAATAAGAACACTGGTGGGGTAGAACATGGAAAGCTCTGTACTTTTATCAGGCCAACCTAGAGTTGAAAACGGCCATAAACCAGAAGAAAACCATGTGTCCAGGACATCATTTTCCTGGTGAAGGTTGGTTGATTCACACGAGTTACATTTTTCTGGTGCTGTGCGTGCAACAATCAGTTCTCCACAATCTTCACATGTCCAGGCTGGAATTTGGTGTCCCCACCAAATTTGTCGAGAAATACACCAATCACGAATGTTGTACATCCAGTCAAAGTAGGTATTCTCCCACGATTTCGGGTGTATTTTGGTATGCCCCTCTTCTACGGCACGAATGGCTTCTTTGGCAAGGGGCTTAACACTGACAAACCATTGTTTGGAGAGAGCTGGCTCTACTACGGTTTGACATCGGTAGCAATGACCAACTCCATGCTGATAATCCTCAATGCTTTCAAGATATCCTTGGTCTCGTAAGTCTTTTACTATTTTTTCGCGGCACTCGAAGCGATCCAGCCCCTCATATTGTCCTGCTTCTGTATTCATTCGGCCATCTGCATCCATGACCTTCAGAGAAGGTAGGTCATGGCGTCTGGCGATTTCAAAGTCATTTAAGTCATGAGCAGGAGTTACTTTCAGGGCGCCGGTACCAAACTCTCTTTCAACATGAGTATCAAAAACAATGGGAATAGTTCGATTAAGCAGCGGCAATATGACCGCATTTTCCTGTAATTTATTATAACGTTCATCGGCAGGATGTACAGCGACTCCTGTATCACCTAACATGGTTTCTGGACGAGTGGTTGCAACAATGAGATGGCCGTCTCCAGCAGCAAAAGGATACCGGATATGATAAAGTTTACCGTCGGTGGGTTCATGTTCCACTTCCAGGTCGGCGAGGGCCGTGTGGCAGCGAGGACACCAATTAATGATATAATCGCCTTTGTAGATAAGCCCTTCTTGATACAGTTGGACAAATACTTCGCGGACAGCTTTGGATAGTCCTTCGTCCATGGTGAACCGTTCACGGTCCCAATCGCAAGAGCAACCAAGTCTCTTTAATTGGTTAATTATCTGACCGCCGGATTCTTCACGCCATTGCCAAACCCGTTCGATAAATTTTCTGCGTCCCAGGTCATGTCGGCTTGTGCCTTCCTGGGCTAATTGACGTTCCACAACGTTTTGTGTTGCAATACCCGCGTGGTCTGTGCCTGGTACCCAGAGAGCGTTATATCCCTGCATGCGGCGAAAACGAACCAGAATGTCTTGCATGGTGTTGTTCAAGGCATGACCTACATGGAGAACACCCGTTACATTGGGCGGTGGGATAACTATAGAAAAACAAGGTTTATCCTTGTCCATGCTAGCGGCAAAATTTTTGTTTTCTTCCCACGTATGATACCATTTTGCCTCTACGTCTTGGAATTCGTAGGCCTTGGGAAGATTGGGCATTGAATCTGAATTATTAATGTTGTCAGTCATTGGTATTACAAAACGCTCCATGGTTTTGGTAAAAAGATATCAGTATAGAGATCAAGGGCGAATCGGTCTGTCATGCCGGCAATAAAGTCAACAACCATCCTCTCTCTCGGTGTACCGGGCTTGTATTCCACAACTCGTTCCCAGTGATCGTCATTTTCAACGAAATATTCAAAAAGTTCCCGCAGGATTTTCATGGCTTTAATGAAATCCGTATGGATCATTGTGGTCTCATAGACGTTTTTGTAGAGAAAAGCTCTTAGCTCTGATAATCCCTCAAGAAAGTCTGAGCTCATGGTCAATAACTCGCTTCCATTGGCAAGAGTATGGCTCACCAGATTGCGAATCATTGTTCCTATGCGATTTGAGTGGCTGTCTCCGAACATCCTTTTTAACGATTGTGGAACTTGATCCTCATTGATGACTCCAGCCCGGATGGCATCATCTAGATCGTGATTCACATAGGCAATAATGTCGGCAACCCGTACAACTCTTCCTTCCATAGTTTCCGCAAGTTCAGAGAGATTTTCTGGTAAAATTTCATTTCTGCCTTTGGAATGTTTAACAATGCCATCCCTTACTTCATGGGTAAGGTTGAGACCTTTACCTTTGTTTTCCAGGAAATCAACAACCCGCAGACTTTGGTCAAAATGATGAAAGCCACCGGGGTACAATTCATTCAATACTGACTCACCAGCATGCCCGAAAGGCGTATGCCCTAAGTCATGGGCCAGGGAAATAGCTTCGGTAAGATGACCATTAAGGCCGATTGCCACACTGATTGTGCGGGCAATTTGTGATACTTCTAATACGTGAGTTAGCCGAGTACGATAATGATCGCCGGCCGGGGCTAAAAAAACTTGGGTTTTATGTTTAAGACGTCGGAAACTTTTACAGTGGATAATTCTGTCCCGATCCCTTTGAAAGGCGAGACGAATGTCACACTCTTCTTCAGGATGCAATCGTCCCTTGCTGTCGCGGCTTAAAGCGGCATAAGGGGAGAGGTTGGCAGCCTCTCTTTCTTCCATCTGTTGGCGGATGGACAGGGTCATAACAAAATCACATAGAAATTCTAATTGATCCAGGATAAGCACAGGAGGAATCGGACAAATACAATGCCAATTTCTCACCAGTTTATAAAGTCAGCATATTATTAATAGAGTTCGGCAAACCGAACATACTGGTTTCCTTAGCGATGGTCAAGGATTTGTCCGTTATAGGGCTGTTTATTCATTTAGAAACTGGCTTTCAATGGCTTCAATTTTTTCCAGGCTTTTTTCCCAACGTAACAAATGGCGTTCAAGATGTCGTTCTAGCTGGGCGTATTCCTTGCTGTGCTCTGCAAAAGCATTTTGATCTTGGTATAGATCAGGGTCGGCCAGAATACTCTCAAGCTCTGATTTTCTTGTTTCTAACCTTTCGATTTCTTTTTCTTCTGCTTCTGCTATTTTTTTGTGAGGTCCGAGGAGCGTGTTCTTTTCCTGTCGTATTTTTGCCTCAACCTGCCGCCGTTCCTTGCCGTGAGCCTTTTCGGGTGATTGGGGTTTTGATTTTTCTTGGATTACCTGGGGTTGTGCTTCTTCATTTTTCATTTTCTCGAGAAATTCATGGACCGAGCCTTCATGGAGAAATGCTTTACCTTTCTTAATTTCCAAAACCCGGGTAACAAATTGATCAAGAAAAAAGCGGTTATGGGAGACAATAATTATTGTACCGTCAAACTGTCGGAGTGCCTCTTGCAATACCTCCTGAGAGTTCATGTCTAAATGATTGGTGGGCTCATCCATGATCAGCAAGTTGGCGGGCTGAGCAATCATTCTTGCCAGAGCAAGGCGGCTTTTTTCTCCACCTGAGAGTACAGCTACCTTTTTATCAACATCATCGCCTCTAAAGAGAAATGCTCCCAATAAAGATCGCATTTGAGTGATAGTAAACGTTTCCGTAACATGGGATAGGCTTTCAAGAACAGTATAATCAGGATCAAGTTCGCGGGCTTGATGCTGGCCAAAATATGATATTTTGACATTGTGGCCAATGTGTACATCCCCTGAGTCAGCGGTTTCTAAACCGGTTATCAGACGGGCAAGGGTTGTTTTTCCTGCTCCATTTACCCCCACAACGGCAAGTTTATCGCCTCTATGTAATTGAAGATCTATACCAGAAAAAACCTTTGTATCGCCAAAGCTCTTGGCAAGATTTTTGGTTTCCAAGCTCAATTTTCCAGAAGGAGGTGTAGGAGGAAAGCGAAAAGAAACGATTTGCTCATTTTCTTCCAGCTCAATTTTTTCCATTTTTTCAAGTTGTTTTAAGCGGCTTTGAACCTGGCTTGCTTTGGTAGACTTAGAGCGAAATCGATCAACAAAGCGCATGGTCTGTTGAATATAAGCCTGCTGGTTTTCATATGCAGCTCGCTGTATTTCCATGCGGTTTTCTTTTTCTTTTACGAAAAAAGAATAATTTCCTTTATAGGCATTTAACTTCCCGAGACTTAATTCCCATGTTTTTGAAGTTAAATTATCTAAAAAAGCCCGATCATGAGAGATTATAAGTAATGCGCCCTGGTAGTTTTTTAAAAACTCTTCAATCCAAGTGACGGACTCAATGTCGAGATGATTAGTTGGTTCATCCAGCAGGAGAAACGAAGGTTTTCTTAATAGAAGCTTAGCGAGCATAAGACGCATGAGCCAGCCACCGGAAAATGATTCGCATGGTCGTTCCAAGTCTTCTAGGCTGAATCCTAAGCCACAGAGTACTTTTTCGATCTGGCTTCGCATGCGAAAAATATCTGATTCGTCTAACTGATGTTGCAGGTGGCCCTGGCGAGCAAGTAAATTTTTAAAGTCATCGCTGGCGTGGTCAGTTCCAGCAAGTACTTTGTTAATACTTTCTATCTCTTCTTGAACGGACAATATTTCAGAAAATGCTGTTTCAGCCTCTTCATAAAGTGTGGTGCCCTGAGGAAAAGAGGTTATCTCCTGTGGAAGATAGCCAACTGTGGCATTTTTTGAACAGGTCACCACACCTTCATCGGTTTCATGTTCGCCGGCAATTAATCGCAACAGTGTGGTCTTTCCAGAACCGTTACTACCTATAAGGCCAATTCGGTCATTTGTGAGTATGCGGGCTGATACGTCATTGAAAAGTGTTTTTTTGCCGTAAAGTATGGTGAGTTTATTAACAGAAAGCATTCGAGTGAAGTCGTCTCTTATCGTTATTAGGATCGTGTTGGGAAATAATTTTTGTAGGTAGCCTATAAAGTCAGAAAGTACTTACTCACAAAATACTTCTCGGTCAATACGTAGTGTCAGATTCACTTTTGTGTTCACCTCTCAGGAGAGCATCAAGTTGTGGCAGAAAAAGGAGAGGCAGTTTGGAAAGATCGAACACAAAGGTTTTTGGGGCAAAAAGAATGTCACCTGGAAGAAGTGGGATGTCCTCCTCTACGCCATTGACAATAGCCTGGTATGAGAGTCTCATGACTTCAAGGTTGGTGAGTGGGCCCCTGATGAGGAAAATATCTTTACCAAAAGTGTTTTGTCGCACCCCACCTGCCAAACTAACTGCATCTTGCAGGGTGAAATCAGGGCGAAATTCAAGGACTATGGGTTGGTTTATTTCACCGATAATAAAGATGTTTCGCCTTGATCGTCTTGGGATATATATAAAATCTCCCGATTGAATTTCAGGATTATTTTCAATATTGCCCTCTTCAAGAAAAGCAAAAAGATTAATTGGATGATGGATGCCACTCCGTTCAAAATAGGCGTTGGCAGGGTCGGCCTCCATTTCCATTTCGGTTGGTTCATCAAACAATGAATAGGGCCAGAGTCCACCAGCTTTGGCCAAAAGGTCAGAAAGGCGATCTCCTGGTTGAATTCGTTTGTAACCAGGTAAGTTAACAGCCCCAAGAATTTCGGCTGCGCCACCAGCCATAGACTTGCCGCGAATAATAACATTGGAAAGAGGGAGAGTATCTGAGAGACGATTTTCAATTTCAAGGCGCAGATTTTCTATGGATAAATCAGTAACTTTGATTTGTCCAACGAGAAAAAAGGAAATTATGCCATCTGGTGGAATAATTATCTCTCTGGTAAGATCTTCTCCTTGTACGGAAATTTCAATAACATCAGAAGGTTGTAAGGTGTAGTCCGAAAGTGGTTGTGTTTGTTCCTTTTCAGTTTCATAATGAGCGATAATATCTTCCGGGCTCATTTCAAATATTGGTTCTGTTGATGGGATTTCTTTTTCCTGGAGGCTCGCCTGGAGAATAGCCTCAATGTTGTCATTGTCCCCAATTTCAACCACTGTTTCATTTTTTGAAGATGAGGCCTCGAGTATCTGAGTTACATCATCTTCGACAGGCCCTGGAGAGGGAGAAGTATTCGATTCTTTCTGTGGTTGTTCGTTTTGTGCAGATGGTTTGGGGGCCTCGTGAACAATTTTTTCTGTGACTATCTTCCCCTGCTGAACTGGTGGTTTGCTTTCTACTTGTACAATTTTGGGAGTAACGGTCACACACCCGGCAATAAGAAAAGAAATGTATGAACAAAGAAGTACTATGGAGAAAAAAATAGTCCGCTCAAATATAATTTTCCAATACATTCCTTTTCTATCCTTGTCTTTGAGGCTTGACACAATCCAGTTTTGTCATTTTTATATCAAGTGTCGTGTCATGCATGAAATGGCGCATGAAATTTTAGGCATTGCAGGTCGGAAATTTTCCGCCAACGGGACTGCCCGCGAGGGTGCCACAGTGATATCCTCTGCGAATATTGCGTACTCGTAGGGGCACTCCCCCTGTGGGTCCCGTTATTGTGAAGTATTGCCCTTTCGGAACTTACACCCTACGCAGGCAAGCTGCTCAACTCAGCTTTTATACCACAAGGGTATAAGTTTCGTACGAGCAGGCAAGCTGCTCAACTCAGCTTTTACACCACAAGGGTATAAGTTTCGTACGAGCAGGCAAGCTGCTCAACTCAGCTTTTAC
>CAYUCH010000031.1:26472-33666 GCA_964443295.1 uncultured Desulfobulbia bacterium
ACCACAAGGGTATAAGTTTCGTACGAGCAGGCAAGCTGCTCAACTCAGCTTTTATAGCATGTTGAGCCCATTATGCAACAATGAACCTTTTGTCGAGATATAGTGCTCGGTGTTTTCTGGAGGATTTTTGATTTATGGCAGAGCAAGACAGGCAAGGTGTCGTATATTGTACTACGTATGATGAATGGCAAGTTAGCATTGACAAACTGTTGAAAAAAGCGGACTTGCCTCAGGGTTTGGCTAATGCTGGACGAGTGATTATTAAACCCAATCTCGTTGAGCCATTGGATCCACCAATCACAACTCCGGTGGAATGTGTTGCTGCTTTGGTTTCATATATAAAGCGGAATTCACCTAAAGTTGAGATCATTGTTGCTGAAGGTACAGGATCAAAAGATCATGACACCCATGATGTCTTTGATTTTCTAGGATATTCACGGTGGGCAAGGGAAGCAGGAGTTGATCTGTTGGATCTCAATAAAGAGCCCTTGGTCAAAGTAGAGCAAGGAAATTTCCAGCGCTGGCCAGAGTTTTTTCTACCAGAAATCATTTTTGATTCTTTTTTATTGTCAGTACCGGTCCTAAAAGCTCATTCCTTGGCACAGGTCACCCTTACTATGAAAAATATGATTGGCTTAGCACCTCCTAGTCACTATCAGCAAGGGGGACATTGGAAAAAATCGGCTTTTCATGAAAATGTTCAAGAGGCAGTATTTGACTTGAATCGATATCGTGCTCCGGATTTTACCTTATTGGACGCTACGGTAGGAATGCAGGAAGCCCATTTGTGGGGACCAACCTGTGATCCTCCCCATAGAAAATTGGCAGCAAGTTTTGATCCTGTGGCGATTGATTCTTTTGGCGCTGACCTTTTAGGATTTGATTGGCAGACCATTGGGCACATTCGGATGGCCGATGGTGTGTTGGGGCAGGCAAGTCCATTGGAAGTGACGATAGTTGAATAAAAAATCAAATATTCCGGCGAGTAGATTTTTTTGATAAATTCAGGGCCTGCATAACCTGAGTTGCCGTTTCTTCAATGGATTTACCAGCAGTGTTAATCATGGGGATTTTGTTTTTCAAAAAGATTTGTTCGGCCTGGGAAATTTCCTCCCTGCACGTGGCCAGTTTGGCATAATTACTCCCGCTGTATCTTTTTTCTCTTACGTTACGAAGTACTTCCGGAGTAGTAGTGAGTCCGATGGCACGTTTGGAATTTCTTGAAATTGAATTGGGAAGTCGATAGGAGGTTAAATATTCTTCTGTGAGTGGAAAATTCGCTGTTTTCAATGCCATCTGTGAAGCAAGGTAGACCGAGATAGGAGTTTTACCCGCACGGGAGACGCCCAAAAGAATTACGTCGGCTTCATCATATTCCGAAGTGCCCGTGCCGTCATCGTGCTCCATACAATACTGGATTGCTTCCACCCGACGGTCCATGCCTACATTGTCAACCTTCCTGCTGACACCAGGCGCGCGTATGGCTTTCGCTTCCAGGCAGAATTCCATTTTTTCGAGGAAAAATGTAAATGCATCAAAAAACACAACTTCAGGCGAATCCAGGATGGCAATTATGTTTGGATCTAAAACTGTGCTGAAAATAATCGGATTTCGGCCACAAGATTCTTTTTTAATGTATGCCATTGTTTTTTCAGCATCGGCAACAGTGTTGACAAAGGGAAATTGTTCTTCGTGAAAATTCACCTCTGGAAACTGGCAGATCAGGGATTTGCCCAAGGTGTTGGCAAGAATGCCAGTGCCGTCTGAAATGTAGTATACATCCTTACTATTCCACATGGTGTGCTCCAGGACTCTGTTTAAAAACAGGAAGTTACCACAAGGCCTTTAAAGGATGCAAGGATTACAGAAGTCAGTATAACAGCAATGCTATTTAATATAAAAAGGCATAAAGTCACCGGAAAGGTAATCTTTATGCCCTGTTAAGTTTTATAACGAACAGTTAGCTAAACGGTATCAAGCCATCTGTTAAATGCTCTGTGAAAATGATGGCGTAAATTTTTTACCAGCTCCCCTTTTCCATGATAACGAGGTTCCTCGTCTGCAATATGCTCAATAATCCTATTTGTCATTGGCAGGGCAATAGGGCTGAGGCGAGGATGGTCTGTTAATGTTTCTTTCATGCGGCCCATCATTTTGTCTGCTGTTGAGGCAACGTCATCATAAAAGTTATCGTCATCATTATGATGCATCTTTTGAACAATATCTTCTTTGGAGTCCTCCAAAACTTCATGGATTTGCTCCATTTGTCCTTGTAAAATGTCACGGTAACTTGGCCGTTCTTCTACTTCGTCATGAAGGAATTCATTTAATCCAGGGAAGGCTTCTTCATTCTGGGCTAATGATGGCAGAGTATGGTTTTCGATGAGGCTCGTGGTTTCTATATAATTATAGCTAAAAGAGGCTGAAAACTGATTTATTGTGCCAGTGTCTCCAATGTTGAGCGCTTTCCCCATGGCCTTTTCCATGTTGCCTCTGAAAAAACTCCTGCCAATTTTTGAGAGATCTTTAAGGAGGTCTTTTATATCGGCAAGTTCTTCTTCATTGAGGTCTCCTTCGATTGTTAATGAATAGGAGCCAATGGTCATGCTTGACGATGCTAACGATTGGCTTTGGCCAAAGCTTGTGAAATGTCCTTCATACTCCAAACTCTGCATTTTTTCATAAGAGTTCGATATGGTGATTTTGTCACCTTGAAATGTTGTGAGAGAAATGTCGGCTTGCCGCTTGAAGTCGACCTCTCGTTGGTAGTAAAGGTCTGTGTTGGTTGCTGGAAGAGCAGGGACCTGGGAGGGCATTTGAATTGAGTCGCTCATGATTCTACCATTTACAATCCGTGTTAATGGTTAGGGAATAGCCCACGTTCTCATCTGAATTGTATGAAATGAGCTGGGTTGGGACTTTTCCATTTGGAAAAAATTTTCCTCATGGTTGTGTTTTCGGAATGATTTTAAGGAAACTTGAGAGAAAAATTAATAAAATTTTTCACTGGAGCAAAGAGGGCCAAAAATCTCTTTGCTCCGAGAAGAAGTAGAATAATTAACTCGATGACTCCGTAGGGATGCTGCTTTGATATAGCTTGCGTAGAGCTGAGATCCTCTTTTCAATGGTCTTGGGGAGCTCTGTACCATAACGACTAAGGTATTCAGCCACCATGCGGTGGGTGTTGAAAATCGGTACGTTTAAAGCCAGGTTCATTATGCATTTGTCTATATATTGTTGCCGATTGTCTGGGGAGTAGAAACTCTGCAGGATTTCGGGAAATATTTTATAAAAAGAATCAGAATCTTCTTCGTACAAAAGGGTGTGCGGATCTTCACTTAGCATGTCAGGGTCTACAGGATTCTCATACCCAAACTTCCATCCTGCCTGTCCGTCGTGATACCCTTCGGCCCACCAGCCATCCATTATACTGATATTGGGGACAGCATTCATCGCCGCTTTCATGCCACTGGTACCACTGGCCTCAAGGGGTCTCTTTGGGCTATTAAGCCAAGCATGTACACCTGAGACCATCATTTTGGCAATACTCATATCGTAGTTTGGTATGAAAATCAGTTTGGCCATGCCGTTACTTTTTTCGTGTAACTCCCGTTGGGAATCGAGAATTAATTTGATCAGGTATTTTCCTGGCTCGTCGGCAGGATGAGCTTTACCGGCAAAGATAAAATTCACCGGCCAGTTATTTGAGACAATAATTTCCGAGAGACGATCAATGTCCTCAAAGATTAAATCAGCCCTTTTGTATGTAGAGAAACGTCGCGCAAAGCCAATGGTGAATACTTCTGGGTTAAGAACTGTGTCATCCGAATCTAAGTGAGAAAGGTAGTTGGGTGGATCAATCCACGTTTCCAATCTTTGGGTTCGATGTTGGATGAGCATCTGGTTTACAAAGGAGATAAGACGGTTGGAGTCTTTTTGCCAGGCATGTTGTAAATAGGTCCTGAATTTTTTATTCTTGATAAGATGCCGTGCGTTGGCAAATACACTGGGGTCATCCCGCCATTTGTCGAGTTCATCAAAACTGTCAAATAACTCTGCTCTGGCTTCACTGATCCAGGTTAAATGGTGAACACCGTTGGTGATGGCGCTAATCTTTTCAGCATATTGTGGGAATTGCTTACATGTCACTTCTTTATGTAAACGGCTAACACTATTGGTCGCACGATTCACCCTCATGGCGAGTGCTGTAAAATTGTAGCTTTGGGGATGCTCGGGATCAGACGCCAAAAGGTTTAAAGCGCGTTGGCAAAAGGAGTGTCCTATTTCTTTATAAAGCTCACGGTTAAACCTGTCATGTCCAGCCTTGACCGGTGTGTGTATGGTGTAAACGATTTTTTCAGCAACTTTTTCTGCTGCCTGAAAGATGTCTTTGTCTTTGGCTTGAGTTCGAAAATTATCTCCAAGTTTTTGTCGGAGACTGTCAATGATAAGACTGATAACAACACTTACACCATGCTGTTCGTTGAGGTGAATAGTGTTTGAGGTTATTCCAAGGGTACGCATGGTAGGCAAAACAGATGCACCCAAAAGGCGTCGTTGGATTGCCTGTGCCTTCTCTGAGCTACTATCGTAGAGGGTTCGGCCAGCATTTCGGATGAATTCCGGTGATTTTTCTCCACCATAATCCAATAAGATTTGTGGGACGAAATAATCCAATGTTGAATTGATTTCCATCTTCATCCACACTTGGGCAAATGCGGTGATGGGCCGATCCTGGCTGTCGAAAAATTCTACTTCAATTTCCAAAGGCTGCTCAGGATTCTTCGGATCTCTCAAGAGGTAAAGTGAGGGGACCGTTTCGGGTGCCCATTCTTTTTGCCAAGAAATTTGTCCAACTTTGGAATCTACAAGTTGGGCAAAGTATCCATGGCGATAAAAGAGGGAAATTGCCAGAGTGGGGATTTTTAAATCAGCAATACTTTTTAATGTATCGCCAGCCAATATACCCAGGCCGCCACTATAAATAGGAATTTTATCAGGACCAGTTAAGAAGGCTTTGGCAAGTTTGTCCAGTCGAGGATCGGTACTTTCGGTTATTCCTTGAGCAAGAAGTTTGTCCTTTACCGGGTGAAAAACATCTCTGTCGGCACCAATTTCCATGGAAATATAAGTGATGGAATTACCGTCAGAAGAGGTAAGCTTGCTCCACACTTGATCAAAAATTTTCTGTGACACTCCAAAAAAATGTCCAAAATCATTCTCAGCGGACATTTCGCGAAGTACATGCTCTTTATCTAAAAATAAAGGTTTTTCTCTCATGAGAATTTCCTGGTAGTGTTTAAGTGGATAGTTAATTTGATTTGTTGTGACCTTTTCTATTGTGCGCCACTTTTCATTTTTTTTTCAAGGCCGTTTTTATAATTTGCTAATGGTTTTTGCAAGAGAAATGATGATTATAAAATTCGATTTAAGGTCTGATGCAATTCCGGTGTTTACTTTAGCTACTGAATAGCTGAGAAGCCAGGAAAATAATTAGGAATCATATTTTTGATCCTACAAGCCAATGACAGTTTGGAATTGTTATTATGATTTCAACAACATGGTTGATAGTTATATCGTTTTTGTGATTATGTCGGTGGAATCATGGGGTGGTTTTTTTGATCATGTAGATGGTTATATGTTTTTCATGGGATAATCAATAATGAGAGGGGGAAGGATGATTGGGTCGTTTGGGGTGGGTAAAAAAATAGTCAGGTAAATCCGGAAAATTGGACCGGATTCCGGGAAAGCGGAATAAATGAGAAGGGGACTAATTTGTAATAATCTTCTTTAATAGCATGCCAATAAAGAGATTTTTAGTTTTTAGTTTTTTTGGCATATGTTTTGCAACGGTTTGTCTGGTAATTATCTCTTTAATACAAATCGTTATTATTTATGTTTTATAAAAGACGATTTTGACATTTATTTTGTGGAGCCCAAAGGCAATGAAAAGTTCATTTTTAAAATATATTTGTATTCCATTACTGAGTGTATGTTTTTTAGGAGGCATAGCAGGTAAAGGCTTTGCTCTGCCTTCAGCTTTGCAGCCGTCTACGCTACTTGATTTTTCTTCCGGGATAGGATTGGCAAGTGGATCAGTGAGCAATGGACATGAAATTTTTCATTTTGAGGCAGAAGCCGGTCAAACTGCCTATATCAATCTCGAAGTAACCGCTGTGCACGATAGTTTTTTCAATGATGACGCACTCGCCTTTTCTTGTTTGGTGTGCAAGGGCAGTTTTTGACATGGGTTGAACAATTGTATTCTTGGCCCGAATATATTGTCACTCTTTTACCTGAAAGCGGCACATATTATGTCGGTGTGACAACATTTGCTAACCGGCCTATCTTGTTGGATGGAATAATTGATGGTTGGACTGATAGAGGGCTTAACAATGTTGACTTTGATTTAATGGTCGCCCTTTACAGATATGAGTCTGCCCCTGTGCCGGAGCCGGCTACCATGTTGCTTTTTGGTATCGGTTTAGTTGGTTTTGGTGGATTTGGGTTGAGAAAGAGAAAAGTTTGATTGGATTTATGTCGTATTCAAAATAGTGAAACCGGCAATAGGAGAACGAGATGAAAACTAAAATAAATTATCTGATTTTGTCAGCGATTATTTGCGTGATATTGGGAGCAAGTTCTGCTAGCGCTGCTTTAGTTACCTATGATTTCGAAGGAACATCGACTCGCACTGGAGACGTTTTTAATGCTTCAGTCACTCTAGATGATGTTGCCATGGAAATCTCATATGGCTGGTATACTTATGCAGGTTATTTAAATATTTTGGATATGATGGAATTGGATTCATATATTCCTGGTGAAGAATTAGAATTTTCTGGCCATGTCCCGTTTAATTTCTATTTATTGTATCGTCCCGATCCCGATCCTATTACTGGTAATATGGTATTAATGGGTAGCGGTGACCTGGATACAATCACTATATACGATTTAACTTCTTCAAATTTTAATGCCGTTCCTCTTCCAGGTGCTGCCTGGTTAATTGGTTCCGGTCTTGTTGGGCTGGTTGGCCTGCGCCGGAAAAAGTAGTTTTTTTTTTTTTCGCGGGGGGGGGGGGGGGGTTTGGGTGGGGGGGGGGGGGGGGGGGGGGGGGGGGGGGGGGGGGGGGGGCTTCTTGCAGGCCAGGAGGGCCGGGGCCAGGGCCAGGGCCAGGGCCAGGATTTTGTGTTGGGG